>CAZILN010000330.1:0-4318 GCA_964540005.1 uncultured Bacteroidaceae bacterium
TGGTTATTCCTAACAAGAGCCTGTCAATATACGAAGATGCCATCGTATGCTGGAAGGGGGAGAAAATGGTCAAATGGAAGGACAGACTGGTACTGAATGCTGAAAAATTCGAATTTCCCATACACAAACCATATTACCTGCTGACAGATGATCAGAAACAGCTGTTGTGGAAGGGTAACTCTTTTTTCAAAGGATTAAATGCTTTCTTCAGGCATCTTGAAGATAAAAAGTATAAAATACAATACAGGGTTATGTTATCCCGGTACAGGGGCAAGACCATATGCCCGGAGTGTAACGGGACCCGTCTGAGAGAGGAAGCATCCTGGATAAAAATAAACCGCAGATCCATACAGGACCTTGTGGTCATGCCCATTTCCGAACTGAGTAAGTTTTTCAGTAAGCTAAAGCTGAATGCCTATGAGACAGGGGTTTCTGAAAGGATTCTCACAGAAATAAAGAACCGGCTCCAGTACCTGATAAATGTGGGACTGGGGTACCTGACCCTGAACCGCTTGTCCGCAACCCTTTCGGGAGGCGAGTCCCAGCGGATAAACCTGGCAACTTCGCTTGGCAGCAGCCTGGTAGGTTCCCTCTACATTCTTGATGAACCCAGTATAGGCCTGCATACCAGGGATACACACATGCTTATTGAGGTGCTTCAGGGCCTTAGGAAACTGGGCAATACAGTACTTGTCGTGGAACATGATGAAGAAATTATCAGGGCGGCCGATGAGATAATAGACATTGGTCCCAGGGCAGGGAGGCTCGGAGGGGAAGTAATATTCCAGGGTGATCCTGGTAAACTTAATGGTTCATCCGGGAGTATGACAGCAAAATACCTGACAGGTGAGGAGTCTGTTCCTGTCCCGGCAACCCGCAGAAAATGGAACAATTACCTGCACCTTATCGGGGCGAGGGAAAACAACCTCAAGAATTTGGAAGTAAAGATCCCGCTGAATATCATGACTGTAATTACAGGGGTAAGCGGCTCTGGAAAGTCTTCGCTGGTAAAATCCATTTTGTTCCCGGCCCTGAATAAAATACTTCATGGCTTTGGTTCAAAATCAGGTGATTTTGATGTGCTGAAAGGAGATCTTCATCTTTTAAGCGGGGTGGAGTTCGTGGATCAGAATCCGATTGGCAAATCATCTCGCTCCAACCCGGTTACCTACCTGAAAGCATATGATGAGATCCGCAGATTATTTGCCGAGCAGCAGTATTCAGTTATAAATGATTATAAACCTTCCCATTTCTCCTTCAACATTGATGGAGGAAGGTGTGAGGAATGCCAGGGGGAGGGAATCATCAAGGTTGAAATGCAGTTTATGGCTGACGTGAGCCTGGTTTGCGAGAGTTGTAAAGGGATGCGGTTTAAGGATGATATTCTCGAGGTACGGTATGATGATAAGAACATATATGATATCCTTGATTTAACCGTGAATGAGGCCATAGATTTTTTCTCCCGGAACCAGGAAAGCACACAGCGAAGGATTGTAGAGAAGCTAATGCCTTTAAAGAATGTGGGACTTGGTTATATAAAACTGGGACAATCATCGAGCACCTTAAGCGGGGGTGAGAGCCAGCGGGTAAAACTGGCTTCTTTTCTCAGCAGGGATAATCAGAAGGGATCACGCATTTTTATTTTTGATGAACCGACAACCGGGCTTCATTTTGATGATATCAAGACCCTGTTGGATGCCTTTAATGCGCTTATTGAAAAGGGGAATACGGTCCTTATTATAGAGCACAATATGGAGGTCATCAAGTCGGCTGACTGGATCATAGACCTTGGTCCCGAAGGTGGTGACAGGGGAGGGGAGGTGCTCTTTGAAGGCACTCCCGAGAACCTGGTAAAATCAAAGGTTTCACATACGGCCAGGTATCTGAGAAGAAAGCTTGGAAGCAGCTAAACTGCAAGATGCCTACCCACCGGATCCGAATACTTTTTCGAATATCTTACCTACGGTAGTGCCGGCCCAGGCCAGGGGATCTTCCCTGATCTTTTTTTCTTCAAGTCCTACTTTGTAGAAGAGGCCGTCAAACGCTTTCCCTATAACAAAATCATCCAGCTCGGTATCCACGGTCTCCAGTCCGGCTGCCTGTCCTAAAAAACTGCTGGCAACCGGATTGTAAGCTCCAGTGAGCGTGTTCCATGCCTGGTTGGCAGAAAAACCGAGGCCAACATCCTGATCCAGCGCCTGGTTAACAACTGGGGAAAATACCTCTGTCAGGCTCTCGTAAGTAGTCGATTTCAGATAAGCTGTTGCTGCTGTGGAATCAAATTCTTCGCTCTCACTTTTTTTGGTTCCGGCCGGGTTTGTGCCGTTCAGAATGGACCATGCATCTGAAATGGACAGGCCGGTAATGGCATCCTTGAATATTGGGCCGGCTCCTTTTGCTGCCTCTTCAGCCGAACGGTTTATAGAGAGGATAACATCCTCAACCATGCCAGATAGTCCAAGAGACTGAACCAGGGGATTGTCTAAATTATCCGTGATAATACTTGCTTCATCAGGAAGAGGTATTTTAATGATCTGATCAAGATAATAGCCATCGGTCACTGAGACCACTGAAACTGCTGTGTCGGTTCCGACATTCAGCGCTGTTTTCAATCCTTCGATAACTTCTTCGGTTGTCAACTCATCAGCATTATCTCCCAGCTTGAGAAGATCTTCGCATGAACTCAGGTATAGCGACAGGAGAAGAAGCAGTCCCCCACTTAGAAAGACGGCGTTTTTTTTCATTCTGTTCATAATCATCTTGTTACTTAGTTATTAAAAAAAAAAGCCTGATTGAACCAGGCTTTCTCAATAAAATATGCTTTACGCAGTTCCTTATTCTTTAAATCCAAACATGATGGATACACAACCGTTCGGCAGCTCGTCCACTGAACTTTCAGTAACCGGTACTTTAACAAATATTTTTAACTGCTGACTGGATTCCAGCCTGAAGTCCCAGGTCATGGCATAATCCCTGCTCTTATTTGTGTATAATACATTTCTGTCCTGATCAATGATCCTGAACTCTATATCCGGCATATTATCAGAACCACAGACGGCGATCCTGTAGTCGGTATCCGAATAGAAGGTCTTGTATAGTTCCGCTTCTTCTCCCATAGTCAGAATAGCAGCATGGTAATTGCCATCATGAATATAGGGGTTAACTTCTACCTTGCATATCTTTTTTGCAAAACCTTTACATTGAGCATTGAGAATTACCGGTATGAATGCCAGTAATACAACGATTATTGAAAATTGAAAAACTTTTTTCATAGAGCGGTTGATTTTAAGAAATGAAGTTTGTTCTCAGCACTTTGACCTTTTCCATCAGCTCCTGAAATATTTCGTCAGTTATCCTGATCCTTGATTCAGATTTTAATACGGTTACGTTCGACTCTTCATCAGGTACAGCCTTTATCTCACTGGTCCTGATTGTGATCTTATCAAATGTTAATTTCAGGTCATTTATTTCGGCAAGCAATTCGGCCACATCCTCATTGTCTTTGTTCTCATCAAGAAGGCTGATCACAATATTAAAAGACAGTTTTTGATCTACTATCCTTTCAACAAGTTTATTATCTTTTATTGGTTCATCACCGACGAGATTAGTGGCGATGTACAATCCTTCCACCCATCCTCCAACCAGAACAATGGAAGCCAGTGCCGGACGGTCATTCTCTGTAAGGAATGAACTTGAGTTCATAAAAGTATCAGAGATAATGTCCATGATCCTGTCCCGGTTATTGATGTTCTCCTCCAGTTGCTCTATGGTGGTATTATCAATTGCGTCAAGAATTCCCAGTCCGTCAGCCATAATCTTTGCGGCATTCATATACTTTATGGAAGTCTGGGTCTGATCAAAAAGGCTGGCAAAACTTAGGTCCGTAGTGTAGATCCCAAGGTTCAGAGCCTTGCTTCTGTTGGTGGTATAATTTTCTGCATTCGATACTGGGTTGAGCAGGTCCTCGTTGTATGCTGCACCAGCTGTTTTAATAAGCATGGCGGTTTCAAGTGGAGAAGGTAGAGAGTAGAAGATCTGTTTGGCATTATTGATATCCTGTAACAGATCCTGGCTGATGTCTGTTGAATCCAGGCCGAATTCACCTCCACCTGTCCGGTCTTTTGATTGACAACCGGCCATCAGTAAACAAACCAGAAATATAATGAAAGTCTCAGAGCTGAAAAACTTGCTTATTGTCTTGCCCATTTGTCAGAATTTTTAGGGTGTCCGAATGATCTAGCATATAAGTTGAAGTAAAATTAACACTTTTTTTTAAAAAACAAAATAAAATCAGTATCTGTCGCGAATATAATCTATT
>CAZILN010000331.1:0-2248 GCA_964540005.1 uncultured Bacteroidaceae bacterium
TGGAGAGCCAGCGGCAGCAACTACTCAATTCAGGAAGATACAGCTTACCTGGTCATTCATGATTCGATATGGATACTCGGTTCTTGTGCCGATATGATCACCTGCCTGGATAACAGAGTAGCCTGTCAGGTAATAGCAACCGGTATTGGCATGTCATATGAATGGCAAATACGGCTGGTAGGACAGAGCGAGTATGTCCCGGTTTGTGATCTTTATCCTGATTATGTCTCAGGCTGCTCAACCAATGAACTGCATATCGATACAATTATTGATGAGTTTGCCAATGCTGACTTCAGGTGTAGGATCATGAGTGAATTTTACCATCTTGGAACTAGAACGAAACCTGCTGTTGACCTTAATGGTATCCCAATAAGCATGGATCCGGTTATCACCCTTAAATACTCTGATCCGGCCAGGTTAAGCCTTCGTCCGTCACCCCCGTATGCATCCATATACAAGAAAAGCAACAACATGCTTGTGGTGGTTTATAACCCTGATGATAATACCTCTTACCAGTGGGGGATGAACAATTCCCTTATCCAGGGAGCCAATTCGCAATATTATTCCGGGAATATCGATACGGAGAACAACCAGTACTGGGTGATACTGACCAACTCGACAGGATGTTCTACCTAAACATATTTTACTGATTTTCCCCCCCCCCCGCCACCTAACTTGTCTTATAGTGTATACCCGAATCCGAGTCAGGGTATTTTCAGCATAAGCATTGGTGGATTGGCCCAGGATGGCAAGTTACAGATAATGGTAGTGGATACGCGCGGCACCGTACTCAGGCAAATTGATTATGATAACTATGATCTGCCATACTTTTACCGGGATATTGATATGAGTTCTGAAGAACCAGGATTCTACTTCCTGGTAGTTCGTTTCGGGCAATATTTCTTTTATGAAAGACTGATTTTCACTAATTAATTGAACAGGTACCGTAACATATTAATAGTCTTTCTGATCTGCGTCCTGGCACCTTCCCGGCTGGTATCACAGATTTACAACAGTGTAGATGAAATGGACAGGAAAGATAAAATTTTACTGCTGCACCGGCTGGACTCCCTGATCTTTGAATACCAGTCTTACGGCCATCTGATGGAAGGTGTCCGCTTCACACAGTACCGGATCAATCAGTTTGAAAACCTGTTCGTCCAAGGGGCAAGTGTATTCGATGATGCTACACCAAATTTCAGGGAGGAGAATGAGGATGTAATCTGGGAGATGCAAAAAAATCTTGATACTTACGTGCATGATATTCAATCATTTTATAGACACGTTAGTATCCGTATAATCCGTGCAAGCCTGGGGAACCCACTTGAAAACGCTACCATAGAGAATGGATCCATTGTCATACCCATAGAAATCGAAAAAGAGCTAACTGGCTATACCGATGGGGAAGGTGATTATACAACCACTTCCAACCTGGTCCTTACGACCGCAGTGCCCCTGAGGTTTTTCAGGACGCAGAACCCAAAGATCAGGATGATCACAAAGAAGGATGTAAATTCCTGTGATTGGAAATTTGCACCTCCTCCTCAGAAAATATCGAGGTTCAAGCCAACCCTTTTCGCTAAAGGATCCTATGCCAGTTTATCATTGAATGACCAGTTTTCAAGAAGTTTTCTGACTGGAACCACCCTGTCAAGTAATATTGCCTGGTCTGTACTCGGAGAATTAAGGCTCAATCTTGTTGACCAAGAAAGTGAAGCATTCGGATTTTCACTGGGTGCCGGATCAAGTCTGTATGGTTTTTCATATACGGTGGATAGATACCGGAACGTGGAGTTGCAGACAGACTGGGACAATGATGAATATTTCAGGATCGTTGATGGTGAAAATATCGCAGAAAACTGGTCCTTGATGACACTGGATGTACCACTGCATGTTAACCTTGAGCTGGGATTTGGCCGGATGGGTGTGTATGTTTCAGCAGGGGCCGGGATGTCCGTTTTCCTGAAGAAAAAATATAGTGCTACAGGTATTTTTGATTACAGTGGTTATTATCCAGAGTACAATCTGCTTCTTGAGAATATTTCGTTATATGATTTCAAATCAAATGTTCCGCAGAATAACAATGGTACCCTGAATATTGAACCGTATTATATCACCCTTGATGCTGCCACAGGAATAACAATCAGGTTCCCGGAGGCTAAAATACTTCTCTATGCCGGATTCAATCTCCAGAATTCAATAACACCGCTGATTAAGCAATCAAATGAACCTGTTTATGCCACTATGT
>CAZILN010000332.1:0-16444 GCA_964540005.1 uncultured Bacteroidaceae bacterium
TTCAGAAACCGGTTCTGATGCTACCCGGAACAACGAGACCAGACTGCGGGAACTGTAAAAAAAAGACCCGAGTTTAAAAAGCTCCTTCCACTTGTCCCGGATATAAAGGATGAGGAATATGCCGGGAATCCAGAGGAAAAACAACACTCCGGTTTTTTCAGTAATAAGCAGGAATACCGGAAAAACTATAAAAAACAGGGTAGCTATAAGTAAAAGTACATTCTGGGCGTACTTCAGGATCAGCACAATATCATGCAAGCCGCTTTTCTGAAAGGCTTCATGTTCCTTTTTAAGCTGTTCATATTTCATTTTTGCAGCCTGGCGGGCTTTTTCCCGGGCCATTCTGACATAAAACTCATAGCTTTGCCTGTCATCGGGATCATAGCGGTCGCTTACCGAGCCCCCGGCAAACTCTTTCTGGTTAATAAGGATTTCGTAGGCTTCAGATATCGCGATGAATTTTTCAGCCGAACCGGCATCAGGGTTGACATCCGGGTGATACAATTTAGCCATTGAACGGTAGGCTTTTTTAATATCATCCCTGCTGGCCCCGGCAGGCAGTTCAAGGATGCGGTAGTATTGGTCCAGCACGGACATGGTAATCAAAAGTAGTTAAAAAATGACTCAGACTATTCCTGAGGGGCCAGCCTAAGCTGAACCCGGGATCATGCCTTTTCTCCTTAATTATTGATAAATTTGAAAGTCAAATATGATGCATTGAACTATGGAGATCGTTTTTATCCTTGTTGAACCAGCAGTACCCGGGAATATAGGCAGCGTTGCCAGGGCCATCAATACCATGGGGTATTCTAATCTGAGGCTGGTAAATCCGGGTGAATATCTGGATGAGGAAGCCTTAAAATTTGCCCACGGATCAACCGATATTCTTAAATCGGCATCGGTCTTCGACAGTTTTCAGGCTGCCTCAGAGGATGTGGATTTCTTAATTGCCACCACTGCAAAGAGGAGATCTGCGGCCCGGGACTATTATTCCTGTGAAGAATTACCGGAACTGATTAAGAATAAAGGAGCTGCCATAGCACGGACAGGACTGGTATTTGGCAGGGAGGAATCCGGTCTCCCCAATAAGATCATAAAAGAATGCGACGCAGTAAGTTCCATTCCGATGAAATCTCCTTACCCCTCACTTAACCTGTCACAGGCAGTAATGGTATATGCCTACACACTATTTTCGAAAGGCCTGTTAAGCAGGATAGAAGTTCCTGACAGTATACCCACAGAAGAGGGATTGGGGAGTCTGAAAGTTAAGCTGAGCAGGATACTGGCCATCACCAGCCTGAATGAGAATCAAACCCTGACAAGGAGGATCATGGAACGAACCATGGCTATGGGGGAGGACGACATTCATCTGGCTCATTCATTCTGCAACAGGCTGCTTGAAATGTTTCGCCAGGACGGTCACTGACAGGGCGCCCGGTGTTTCAATGTCCCAGTAATTCAGCCTTCGTCAAAAAGATTTCTTTAAATACCCCATCCGCTGCACTGCTGAAATAGGAGTCCGGGTTCAGGCTGGAATTAATTATATATTGATCGGCTGATCTCCGGTAAGCCAGTACTGAAATTGCCTGCATATTGTTCCCCTCTATCCGCAATTGGAATTCAGGTGCGTTCAGGGGGCTGAAATCATCAGCGAATGCGGAGAGAGATTTTCTGGACAGGGCACCCAGCAATTGGGCAGTCCGGGCCGAATCAGTTTCTACTCCGTCTATCATCCACAGTGAATCCTGCAATACCAGTACAAAACCGCTATCCATCGGATATTCATATGATACCCGGGTGATGCTGGACCGGTCTGACAGGAGTAGAGTCTGGTCCCTCCAGTTATTGAAAGGCTGGTTAAAGCTCATAGCAAGGAAACCTTCAACTATATATACCTCATCCTCACCTGTAAGGCGTACATAGGTGAGTCCCCTTCCCTGGTTCTGTCCATAAGCCCCGCCGTATCCGCCGGGTGCAGGCTGGTAATTGAACCTGCCGATCATGATATCCAGACGGGTCTTTTTACCCTCTTTCAAGATTACCCGGGTTCCTAGTGAGTCATCAACATGAAATTCCGGCCACCTCTCCCTGTTCCTGGCAACAAGCTGTTCGGCCTTCATATTTATGAGTTCGGAAAAAATATTCCGGATGCTGAATATCTGCGTTTCAGCTGTCACCCCTGATTTTGAAACACTCCAGTAATCACCTTTCCTGAGGAATTTAATTTCTTCCTGGTTTTCAGATTTAGGATACAGCAGGATCTGGTCAATACCCGCCGTATCAATCTGTACAAGATCTGTTTTCAGTGTACGTTCATATTTCCTGGTTTTGAAAACACAGGTTAAAACTAAAAGTCCGGCCAGTAAAATAAAAATGATTATCAGATTCCTGTTTTTAAACTTCCCTGCCATTTTATCAAATTCATTTAAAGTGGTTAATAAATAACTGCCGGTTAAGAATAATTGACTTCCATCCTGGATACTCTCTGGTTCCTGCGGATCTGGAACCTGATAAATCCGTAAATCAGCACCAGCAGGATAGGAAGAAGGAAATTCAGCCACTTAATGAAGGCACGTTTGCCATCCTCCATTTCCTTTATGGGTCTTGAGCTGACACCCTTTGTACGCAGGCTTATCAAACCGGTATCATCCGATAACCAGTCAATACTGTTCACCATAAGATTTACATTGTCTTCCTGAATTTGCTGTTGCTGGCCACGCGGACCATTAATGGGGAAGTCACCATCTGCAATTACTACCATTTTACCCGGTATGTTTCCGCCGAGATTACCCTCCAGGGCAGCTGCAATGACCAGATTGCTCATGGGAAAATCAAAATCTGTCCATTGCTTCTGGTAATTGAAATACTGAGGGGCGGGTAGTGTGCCTGATTTTTCTGATGAATACACAAGGGGTGTAAAAACCAGGGAGGAATCACCGGTAAACTGCATGCTGGAAATAAACTGCATAACAACGGCTTCCAGGCCACTGGTAATAGGATGATCGGCAAAATTATTAATAATAGGAATAAATGGTACACCGAGGCTGGAGATATGGATGGCATTCCCCACCTGCTGTTGCATGGTGACTGAGGCGCAACTGGCATCCACTACGAAATTTTCCTCTATAAACAGTCCTTTGGTTGCAAGCCATGATTCAATCCCTGTATAAACGGGGGATCCGTATCCATTCTGCAGGTCTCCCGAAACACGGTTTACAGCCAGGAACAACCGGCCGCCTCCAGCCATGAAGGCATCTAACTGTTTGAGCTCAAAATCTGCAAGGGTATCTGTTGGGCGAACAAGTGCAAGTGTCCTGATACGCATGGGGATCTGCGTGCTGTCAGTAATAAATACAGGTTCAATATTATACAGTATGCTCAATTCTGTATTAACCTGCATCAGCTGTTCCAGCGGGGGTTCACCGTGTCCCTGCAGGATACCCACAGCTGGTTTTTCCAGTACAGAAAGTTTTTTAATGGAAGTTGACAGAGAGTATTCCATAGCGGCACCTGTGTGAATGATAGGGATCATCTCCTTAGCATCCCCGATATTCAGAACCGCACCCATAAAAGCTTTTTGCTGGGTCATCTGGTCTTTTTCCCTGACATTGATCATCACAGGCTGAATACCGTTCTGCATAGCTTCCATCTCCATCTGCTGGTCCCCCGTAGGATCAATGAATTCATAGACCAGCATATTGCCGGAAATCCTTCCATATTCAATCAGCATTTCCTGGAAATCTTTCCTTGTTTTCATCAGTTGAGGGGGCAGATCTTCAGAGAAATATGCCTTTACAGTAACTGGTTCATCAAGGGTTCTGAGAATGTCTTTGGTAGCTTCGCTCATGGTATACTGCCTGTCTTCGGTAAAGTCAAGGCGAAAGAAAAACTGATCGGCAAGAAGGTTGATTACAATGACTATGCCTAAAATCAGTAAAACGGTAATCTGTATTTTTTTCAGGTTCATTTTTCGCTGAGTCATTTAGTTTATGAAATTCTTCTTCTTGACAGGGATACTTCAGATAAGAAGATCCCGATAAAAATGAGTGAAAGGAAATATATAAGGTCGCTTGAATCGATCACCCCTCTTGAAATGCTTTCAAAATGCACACGAAGGCTCAGGGTATTGAATAATTGACCAAGGAAACCGGTAAAACTGCTGGAAAGAAGGTCAAACAGCAAATGAAAGAACAGTCCTATTGTCAGGGAAGAAAGATAAGCGACGATCTGATTCTGAGTTATGCTGCTGGCAAAAAGCCCGATACTGATATAGGTTGCGCTCATCAGCATCAATCCGAAGTAACCACATATGACACCACCCGTATCCATGTTGCCGATGCTTGAAATAGTAATGACATAGGGAAGGGTGAATACAAGTGCAATACAGATGAGTATCAGGGTAGACAGGAACTTCCCGATTACAACCTGCCTGTCGGATATAGCCCTGGTCAGCAGTAATTCAATGGTGCCGGATCTTCTTTCCTCGGCCAGCAATCTCATGGTCAAGGCAGGTATAAAGAAGAAAAGTGTCCAGTAAGCTATGGAAAAAAAGGCACGCAGGCTGGCCTGTCCGACAAGAAATATGTCGGATCCGAACAACCAGGTAAAAAACCCGCTGATGCCCAGGAAAAGAATCAGCATGATGTAGGCTATCAAAGAATCAAAGAAAGAAGCAAGCTCCCTTTTTGTTATTACCCAGATGGTTTGCATAAGGCTAACATTTTTAATGAAACCAGGATCCGGGATCCTGGAGATTAATTTACTGTGAGATCTCTGAAAATATCTTCAAGTTTGGTTTCCAGAGGAGTTAATTCGGTCAATACCCACTTGTTCTTTACACATAGCTGGAAAATCTCCCTTTTTGAACTCGAACCGGGATGGCTCTGGACTATAAAATGGTTCATTTTACGGTCGGAAAAATCAACCATGGAAGTAGTTGACAATCCCTGCAAGGCTTCAAAAACAACATTTGAATCACTGTCTTCTATGCATATTTTCAACATTTCCTGTCCATGGGACTGGCTCCTCAGGGTTTCGGCCGTACCGTCGGCAACTATCCTGCCGTTATTGATAATGAGTATCCTGTCGCAGGTAGCTTCAACTTCAGGAAGTATATGGGTACTGAGGATCACTGTTTTTTCTTTACCCAGTTCCCTGATAAGTTTCCTGATCTCAACTATCTGGTTCGGATCGAGCCCACTGGTAGGTTCGTCAAGTATCAGTATATCAGGATTATGGATCATGGCCTGTGCCAGTCCGACACGCTGACGGTATCCTTTCGAAAGTTCCCCGATCTTTTTATGTTTTTCAGGATTTACCCCGCAGATACGTATCATTTCAGCCACCCTGAGGGATATGTTTGCTTTTGGTATACCCTGCAGGGCAGCAACAAATTCCAGATAATCTATCACGGGCATATCCTGGTACAAGGGATTGTTTTCCGGCAGGTAGCCGATATGGGATTTAAGTTCTTCCGCATGATCCAGGAGGGATTTGCCCCCGATGAATATGTTACCCTCACCGGGTATAAGATAATTGGTGATCATCCTCATGCATGTTGTTTTACCGGCACCATTCGGACCAAGAAATCCAAGGATCTCTCCTGTTTTTACCTCGAAGGAAATGTTATCAACGGCTCGCTGACCACCAAAATTCTTTGTAAGGTTCTCAATTTTAATATCCATTTTTCATTGTATTAAGCAGACCATTTTTTCCAGAGCAACTGCGTCTTTCTTCGGGACTGTTATTAATTGCTCAATAGAAACAGATATATAAAAACAACCGCGAATATGGTAAATCTGAATTAAATTTCTATTTGTTTTACCGATTTTTTTCTACCCGGAGGTACATACCAGTCCTGATTCTCAAATTCAATGGAGTCGGCAGGAAAGTCATATTGCTGGAGGAATTCTTCCATGATTTCCATCTGCCGTTTCATCATATCATCCATTCCCGGAAATAAATGATCAAGATGGGGAAAGGCAAAATGCCTGTATGCTGATGAATCATATTTAAAAAACTCTTCCGGGAAGAAATCCTTGAAGAAAGGATCATCGATAAACGGATCAGGAAAAATATGTTCCCCAAAAGGAATACTTCCGAAAAATCCCTCATCCCATTCCCAGGGGAAATGCATTGGAAACCGGTGACCGAGAGAATCCATTAAGGCCTCATCAAACCCGGGGAATGACCACTTAAGTGAGTATGTTGAATCAAATCGGATAATGTTTCCTTCTTCATCATATTCTTTATTGACATCCCATTGTATTTCAGGCTGTGGCTGACTATCCGGAACTTCCTGTGCATATATGAATCCGGTGCAGAATAATGCAAGAACCAGGCTGCTTATTATCCATTTCATGATTACCAGATTTTAACAGATAGTTTTAAAACTTAAATGCTTTCTGCTACAAAGTTATACAGATTGGCCGGTCAATCAATGGCTCTAAATTCTATTTAACTTCTTTTAACATTTTTTACATCTCGGTCTTAAGAGCTTGGAAAACGATGGGCTTTAAGGTAATTTTATAAGAAATAGGATCCAGGATAAAAGGACTGGCAAGCACAGGGGCTCCTATGATTCACTTAAATACAAATTTTATGTTATCAAGAATTATCTCATGGATAAAAAGGCTGGCAATTTCTGTACAAAAACTTACGCTGAAAATCTTGCCATATTTTATCCCGTCCCGAGCAGGATGGAGAGGCGCTGCTTATGGGATCATCGTTCTGATCTGCCTGAAACTGGTGATTACCGCGGCTCTTTATCTTAACAAACTGGATATACATGTGATAGTCCTGTATGTGATGAAATCCCTTCTGATGGGTTTCCTGTCCGGATTGGCTGTTTATGTGATTTTTTTCATATACAAAAAGATACCGGTCTTTTTTGCCTGGGTGGCTATAGGTGCAGTAATAGTGCTAATGGATTTCTGGCCGGTCAGTGATAAAGGGAAAGCGCTGATTACCATTATAAGCATTTTAACCGGATCATTGCTGGCAGGAGGAGCATTTTCAATTCACAGGAACTGGAAACAAACCGGCTGGATTAACAGGATCATTAACCTTGGTTGCCTTTTCGCAGGTGTTTCCTCATTAATAATCGGCGGGATATTTATTTTCAGAGAAGGAGTCTGCACGGATCCGCCTGTAAATGCTGCCCTGGGTTCAGATTACAGCCCCATGCATATTAGCCTCGCCGATCCCTCAATTGAAGGGGAATACCGGGTATTGGACCTCACTTACGGAAGTGGGAAGGACAGGCACAGGCCTGAGTTCGGGGAGGAAATTGATATCAGGACAGATTCAGTTGACGGCAGCCGTTTCGTGTCCAACTGGGAAAAACTCCACGGGAAGGCCCGTACCAGGTACTATGGATTTGATCAGGAATACCTGCCACTCAATGCCAGGGTATGGTATCCGGATGGGTCAGGACCATTTCCTCTGGTCCTGATAGTTCATGGTAATCATCTGGACCAGGATTATTCGGATCCGGGTTATGAATACCTGGGAAGGTTAATGGCGAGCCGTGGATTCATTTTTGCTTCCGTGGATGAAAATTTTATAAATGGAGCATGGTATGATATATTCGATCATCTGACAGAGGAAAATGATTGCAGGGGATGGCTGCTTTTAAAGCATCTTGAGATCTGGCATGAATGGAACAGGGATCCTGCTTCGGTTTTTTTTAACAGGGTCGACACCAGCAGTATTGCATTGATGGGTCATTCGAGGGGAGGGGAAGCCGTAGCCATTGCTGCCTGTTTCAACCGGTTGCCCTATTATCCTGATGATGCAACCGTAGTTTTTGATTTTAATTTCAGCATCAGGTCCATTATCGCCATAGCTCCTGTTGACGGACAGTACCAGCCGGCGAAAAGCGGAACCAGGTTTTCAAATGTCGATTATTTTGTCATTCATGGCAGTAATGATATGGATATGCAATCATACCACGGGATGAGGCAGATGCAGAGAATAGATTTCGATGATGGCAATTATCACTTCAAGGCGGGATTATATGTTTTTGGTGCTAACCACGGACAGTTCAATACCCTGTGGGGGAGGGATGATGTAAGCCCTCCTGGCATTGCTATGTATAATCGTAAACAGATCATGCCTGGTGAAGACCAGCAGAGGATTGCCATGGTGTATTTTTCTGCCTTCCTGGAGGCTACCCTTAAGGACAGGAAAGAGTATATTCAGCTTTTCCAGGATTACAGGAGGGGAATAGACTGGTTACCGGAAACAGTTTACCTGAACCAGTTTGAGGATTCCCGGTGTGAGATCCTGTGCGATTTCCAGGAAGATATTGATCTGTCGAGCACCAGCCTGGATGGAGGATTTATCAGCATGGAAAACCTGACGGTCTGGAAAGAAAGGACAGTTCCCATGAAGTGGGGAGCGCAGGATACCCGGGCCGTATACCTGGGATGGAACCAAAAGGAAAAGGATTCCCTGCTAGCCTCATTCACCATGCAGCAATCCCCCAAAATCGGAATTAGGACTGATTCTACATACAGCCTGTACTTCTTGCTGGCAGATGCCAACGAGGATTCCAATCCGCACCCTGAAGATGATGACAAGAAAGGTAAAGAAAATCAGAACGGAAAAAATGACCGGACGGGTGAAAACGACCTGAATGGGGAAGACGATACAAACAATAATACTGTTAAGGTAGAAATAGATAAAGAATCAGACGAGAAAGATGAGGAAGATAATGATATAAGGAAGGCGATAGATTTCTCAATTGAGCTTACTGACAGTATTGGTATTTCAGGGTGTCTGTTACTTAGCAGTATTTCGGCCTTGCAGCCACAGCTTGAGATAAAACTCATGAAAGCTGATCTGCTATCAGATAATCCGAAAGGGGAGGTAGTGTTTCAGAATTATCTCATCCCGCTCATGATGTTCCAAAAGAGCCAGCCGGATCTTGATATCACTTGTATCCGGTCTATCAGGTTTATTTTTAACAGGACAGAAGAAGGGGTTGTTATTTTAGATAATATCGGATTCCGTAAAGATGCAACATTTGATAATAATCGCTGTCTTTAGAATATTCACTATAAATCCCGAATTTCACTCATACAGTTATAATCAAAAACCTTTAACCAATGAAACACTTAAAAAGCAGTCTTTTAGTAATAACGGTCTTGCTCTTCTCCCTGGGGGCAATAGCCCAGGTAACTGGCAACGGCAATATGGTCAGGCAGGACAGGCAGGTATCTGACTTTACAGGTATTAACGTCAGCAGCGGTATAGACGTTTTTATAACACAGGGATCGGCTCCTGCTTTACAGATTGAAGCAGATCAGAATCTTCAGGATCTGATTATCTCAGAAGTAAACGGAGGCATCCTGAAAATATATGTAAAGCCAAAGACAAGGATCATGAAATCAAATGGGATGGATGCATATGTCACCGTAACTGAATTGAAATCAGTGAATGTTAGCGGAGGAGGTGATGTGCAATCGGAATCCCTTATCGAAACTCCGGAAATCAGTTTTAATATAAGTGGAGGAGGAGACCTGGAATTTAACCTGGCATCCAATAGAACTAATTGCGATATATCTGGTGGTGGCGATGCAGAGCTGAAAGGCAAGGTGGGAGATTTAGAGGTCAAAATTTCAGGAGGAGGAGACCTGGAACTGGATGCTGAAGTATCAAATCTCAGTGTAAATATCAGTGGTGGCGGTGATGCCGATATCATGGCCGGCCCGAAAACCGGAGATGTTAAAATTGGTATTAGCGGAGGTGGAGATCTTGACATTGAAGTCAATGCGGGGAATTTAATGACCAGTATAAGCGGTGGTGGAGATGCGAATATCTCTGCCGGTATGAATGTGGGGATTTCTGAAATAAATGTCAGCGGAGGCGGTAACCTGGGATTAAAAATGGCTGTTGAAAAATTAAATCTGAATGTCAGCGGAGGGGGAGATGCTTCCATGACCGGTTCTGCTGAAGCCCTGATTGCTGAGATCAGAAGCGGCAGCGATCTTCATGCAAAGGAATTCAAAGTAAAAACGGCCAAGCTGACCCTGTCAGGTGGTTCTGATGCTAGCCTGCATGTCAGTGGTGTTCTTGATGTATCTGCCAGTGGCGGCGGACAGGTTTATATAAGCGGTAATCCCCAGATCAAAAACGCAGATCTTTCAGGGGGGTCAAAATTGCATACGGAATAACATACTGATTTTCTGTCAACTGAAACTATAAAAGGAAGGGGATAAGAGCTTTCCTGTCAGATGGATAGTTTTCAAATTTGTTTTGATACCATCTGTGATGATCAATGGCCCTGGGAACCAGGTTTGAGACAGTCCATAAAGCGAATGAAAGTCCGGCAGGGTTCCATACCATCAGGGCAAATCCTGTCCATTCTATGATTTCACCCAGGAAATTCGGACAGGAAACATACCTGAACAAACCTCCTGAAGGAATGACATATGTTTCCTTATGTTGTTTCCTTACCCTGATCAGGTAATTATCAGCAGTAACATTAATTAGAAATCCGATAATAAATAATATCCCCCCTGCTATAAACCGGGGATCAGTAAACCATGAAACGGAGTAATTGTGCTGAAGGAATCCAAGATAATAGCCATTGAAGAATCCATTTAAGTAATTGAAAATAAAGGCAAGCAGCACGATCATCAGAGGCATTTTCTTATTTAATGTCCGGATACGAAAGGGATAAATCAAAGCCCTGTTTGTATAATGTATGATCCAGAATACAGCAAATATTAATAAAACAGGAGTTTTTCCATTCGGTCCGGAGAAGAAGTACAGAGAGAAAAATCCCAGGGCTGGTAATTCCATCATGATCCAGCCTGCACGGTTGGAAATGACAGGGCCCCATTTCCTGGTGCTGTGACGACCATAAGGTGCCGTTACTCTCAGCAGAACAGGAAATATAAGGATAGCACATGCTATCCAGGCATATAATAATGTATTGTATAATGTAACATCCGGGTAATACATGGATCAGAATTGTTAAGATAGTTGATTATCACGGAGCCAGTCAATTGTATCCCTGATGGTTTCTTCAAAGGGCCTTGGCTGGTAGCCCAGTTCCCGGCCAGCTTTCTCACAGGAAATATTCTTATGACTTTCCTTCAGGATCTGCAATGATTCCCTGGTATACAAGGGATCTGTTTTTTTCAGTGCTGCGTGTATCTGCAGGAAAGGCACCCCCAGGCGGGCCAGCCACGAGGGTAACATCAATGGGATTGATTCCTGTCCTTTAATGCGGTTAATAGTCAGTGCCAGGTCTTTCAGTTCTTTGTAATGTCCTGACAGTAGATAGCGTTCCCCTCTTTTTCCATTTTCTATGGCACTGACAGTGCCTTTAACTACATCCCTGACATCCACCCAGTTATAGCCACCCGGTATGAGTGCCGGTAATTTATTGTTGTAGATCATCCGTACTGCCTGCCCGACAAGTGAGGGCCTGAAATCATTCGGTCCTATGACGGATGTTGGATTCAGTACCAGGGCATCCATCCCTTCTTCTGCAGCATCAAGTACGAGTTGTTCACTAATAGCTTTGGAACGGTTATACAGAAAAGAATCATCCATGACTAATCCACGTTTTTCATCAAGTACCTCATTATATGGTGTATGAATAAGGGCATGGATGGAACTGAAGTGTATGAAACGTTGTAAGGTATTTTGCCTGACCAGTTTCAGCAGATTATCGGTCCCGCTAACATTTACCTCAAGCAAGGTCCGGTCTCTTCGGCCTCTTATCGAAATAGCAGCAGCAAGGTGGATGATAACATCAGCTTCTTTGATCAGGTCTTTAAGGGCGTTTTGTGACAAAAGATTACCATTCACCCTTTGAAGTTTCAAATCTTCAAGACCCCGCGATGACTGGTTAATCAATACTTTAAGTTTATGACCCTTGGAAATAAGAGTCCTGCAAAGATTGGTACCTATATGCCCGCTGGCTCCTGTAATTGCAACTTTCATGATCTCAGATATAAACTGATCTTATCCAGAAGATCTTTTATCAGGATGGGTTTGGCAATATAGTCAGTACAACCTTCTTCCATACTCTTCTTCTCATCACCTTCCATTGCAAGTGCCGTCTGGGCAATGATGGGAATGTCCCTGTTGTACTGCCTTATCTGCCTGGTGGCCTGGTGGCCGTCCATCACCGGCAGCAGGATATCCATAAGTATGAGATCTGTTTCAGGATGATCATTGTACATCTGAACAGCCGCGGTACCGTCTTTGGCATGCAGTATTGATATCCCGGTTTTTTCCAGAACAGCGTTCAGGTATTCAAAACTGTTATCTTCATCTTCTACTATCAAAATGGTTTTCCCGGTCCAGTTAGGATCTTTATCAATACCTTCTGAAACGGGCCTGCTCTTTTTGGATTCCTTTTGCTGGATATCGGGTAAGGTAAAATGGAATATTGATCCCTGGCCATGTAAAGATTCTACCCATAATTTTCCACCCAGCAACTCAGACAGTTGCCTTGAGATCGGCAGCCCTATCCCTGTACCACTATAAAGTTTGTCAGGATTTTTTTCTTCAACCTTATGAAAACGTTGAAAAATACTGTCTATTTCATTTTCCCGTATCCCAATCCCGGTATCCTTAACGAAAAACCTGATAACTCCTGATTCAGGAGCATAACCAAACTGGATGGACCCCGTTTCAGTATACTTAATTGCATTGGTAAGCAGGTTAGACAGGATCTGCTTGAAACGGACTTCATCGGTTACCAGGCTGAGCTCAGGTTTTGCATAACTTACAGTAAGATTCAGACCTTCCTTACCGGAGTCATGCATTACATGTTTGAAACTGGAATACAGATCATCTAACACCCTGTGAATATCCGTCGGAGCAGTATGAATTTCAATCTGTCCTGCTTCTATCTTTGAAATGTCTATGATATCTTCGATCAATCTCAGGAGTAAGTGGCTGTTATCCATGATGATCTTCAGATAGTCAGCGTGTTTATCCGTATTTTTATCTTCGTCGAGAAGCTGAGCAAATCCAATGATGGAATTCATGGGTGTGCGTATCTCATGTGACATGTTGGCCAGGAAGGCTGACTTTAACTGGTCTGCCTCTTCTGCTTTCTTTGTAGCCCTTAGATAATTGGCTTTGATAATTAGCAATACCAGTGCTCCCAGAGCGATGTACACAATATAACCGCTGTATACATCCAATACTCTTATGGATTCCGTTTCATAAGGAGTAATTAATTCCGGGAAAGAGTATTCAATTATAAAAAAGCATATAATATTAATCGTGAACAGAATGATGAGTATTGCGCGGTTCCGTCCTTCCCAGGCAAAGAGTATCAGAAGGGCAAAAACCAGGTTGAGATATAATGTAGGCCCATGAGAAGCACCATTCTTAAACCAGTAATACCCAAGAAGCAGGAATAAGAACAAGGTCATGAACCATTTACTGAACAGGAGGTACTTCTTTACCCTGCAGATCCAGTAAAGCACCAGCAATACTACAAAGGCAATCATGACAGGCAGAATAAGACTGAAAGGCAGTTTGAGGTTGATGTTAAGGAATACGAACACCAGTGCCGCGATGCTGCTGAAAAAAATAGTGGAATTAAAGAACCTGTGTTCTATTTCAAATTCCTCGTCACTTCCTGCTATCGCCCTGATAACTCTCCTGTAAAACTTATCCAGCTTGCCCATAATTCGAGATTAAGATGCCTAATTTACTTAAAATCGAATATACCTTGATAAAAACCGGACTCCATGTATTTAAAATATTAATTTCAACCATGAAATTCATAACACGGATTCATAACCGAAATTCATACTTTTATTTGTAAGCAGGATGAACTTTAATTCTCATATTACATTATGTTCCGGATCACAGGGATCATTCATGGTGCCCCGGATGATTATAATGGGTCTGCTGGTGGTATTGATGAGTGGCTGCATCCTTAGCGATCAAATGGATCGCTGGCCTGGATGCTGGGAGGGGCCTCATCCGGAAGCGGATGAAAAAAAATTTATTATATATATAAGAGTTGACAACAATGGATTTTCCGGGAAAGGATACTGGACTTTAAACGGACATTATAATTCGTCATTTGAAGTTGACCGCCTTGTTGTGGATCATGATAGTATCCGGTTCTTTGTTCCATTATGGGATTGTAATTATTCGGGAAGAATTAACCAAAAAAGCGATCTTATCGAAGGAGGGTTCCGGTGCAGCAATGAACCTTATGACCCGGTGATACTCCGAAAAAAGGAAGGGATAGAGAACTATTTACTGCTGCCAAAACCCGGAAGTGATCAGAAAGATTACCAGTATCAATACAGAAAACCCCCTGGAAGAAATGATAAACTTGAAACCTCGGCTTATTATTCAGAGACTGACTCCTTATTTATTTACTCCATCATAGGGGATATCATCGCAGGATCTTATGGACGTATAAATTCTTTTTTGCTTGTAAAGGATGAGCGCTTGATCTGTGAAGAGTATTTTTTCGGATATACACGGGATACTCCACACCAGATAGAGTCTTCGACGAAAAGCATTATTTCGCTGCTCATTGGCATTGCAATAGATCAGGGGAAAATCACAGATATAAATGAACCAGTTTATAAATCCTTCCCTGCATTTACCCGTCTTACATCAGGTGCTTACAGTGAAATTACCCTGAATCATCTGTTGACTATGACAGCCGGGTTCAAAAAGGATGACATCAGCGTATTTCAAAGTACTGACAGGATTGCATATGCACTGAACAGAGAACTGGTAAATCCGCCGGGAGAAATTTTTAATTATGATGGGGGTTGCACTGAGATACTTGGAGGAGTGATCCGTGAAAAAACCGCTTATTTTGCAGACTCATTTGCTGACAGGTATTTGTTTGCCCCATTGGGAATAGTGAATTATAATTGGGATGAACTAAAACAGGAAGGATACCCCTGTGCTGCGGGATCCCTTCAATTATTGCCACGTGACATGGCAAAAATAGGTATCCTGGTGGCTAATAAGGGCATATGGGATTCTAAGGAAATTCTGAGTGCTGAATGGCTTGAAAAATCAACAGCAGCACAAACAAAAACCCATATTGAAGGAGATGATTACGCCTATCAATGGTGGAGAATAAAGCTCGAATCCGGGGGCAGGACCTATAATGCCATCTGGGCCAATGGTCTGGGCAGCCAGTTTATTTATATAATCCCCGAAATAAATTCAGTAATTGTAACAACCGGGCATAATTATGAGAATGATTCCTGGGCAATCACCCGTGGCATAAGCAAATACCTGTATTTATTGGATCATCAAACGGACTCCTGCTCAGGAATCCTATGGGATGGAAAATAATGATGAAAAATAGCCGGCGAGAAGAGGGGGGATGAGCGATTTGATTTAAGTTCCTATATATTTAAATGTGAGCTCCAGAATTTGCGAATAATATTCTCCTGTTTCCAGGTCATCTTCATCACCGTCTTCATAATACCAGTTAACCAGTACTTTATCTTTTGAGTTTTCAATGGCTTCAAATTTCCTGAGGATCATCAGTAGCACTTTGGAGGAGCTGGTGTTGAAGTATTCCAGATCAATATTAATGGTGGTTTTCTCCAGCGGACTGCTTATATACTCATCGACCCAGTCCATTAGTGGGCGATAAAATTCAGCCGTGTTCTCGGGATGAGACCGTCCCTTAATTTCTATTAAACCCTGTTGCGGATCAGCTGTGATCCGCGGGGTTTTGTTTGTTCCTTCAATAGCTAAAGAATTCATTTATTAAGTGGTTTGATTTTAGGGTATCACTATGAAAAAAAAGGACAGCCCAATTGCAATTACCCTTCATTTGTCCTTTCAGGCTTAAGCAAACATGAAATTACAAATTTTTTGCGACATTTCATATTCCAATATATTTAAAACCCAGGTTGGTCATCTGGCCAATATATTCTCCTGTTTCAAGATCATCTTCATCATTTGCCTCATAGTACCATTGCACAATTACCCTTTCTTTCGAATCAGGGATGACTTCGAATTTCTTAAGAATATTCAGTAAAACCTTCGATGAACTGGTATTGAAATATTCAAGATTTATGCTTATTGTGGTTTTCTCCTGTGGGATTTTCACATATTTATCTGCCCAATCCATTAAAGGCCAGTAACATTGAGCCGTGTTCTCAGGATGGGATCTTCCTTTGATCTCAATCAATCCCTGCTCATGATCTGCGGTAATTTCAGGAGTTTTTGCAGTACCCTCAATTAATAGTGATCTCATTGTCTGATATGTGTTTCATATTATCAATATGAAATCTATGAATAATATTTGTAAAAATGAAACGACAGATACCTTAATTGTTGATATTGGAACCAGACAGGACATTAAACGAAACGTGAAGCGATATTCGTACAGGGTTGAATTTACTATATTTACCCTTCATGGAACAACAGTTTAGCATTCCTGTTAGCCCTGACTGGGAAGCCTTGC
>CAZILN010000333.1:0-23851 GCA_964540005.1 uncultured Bacteroidaceae bacterium
AAGGAAAACAGATGAGGCCTATGTTTGTGTTTCTGACGGCTAAAATGCTGGGAGAGATCACTGCATCAAGTTATACCGCTGCCAGCCTGATTGAATTATTGCATACTGCGACCCTGATTCATGATGATGTGGTGGACGAATCTAATGAAAGAAGAGGGTTCTTGAGTATCAATGCCTTATGGAAATCAAAGGTGGCAGTTTTACTGGGGGATTATCTGTTGGCCAGGGGACTTTTGCTGGCTGTAAATGAGAAGGAGTATGATCTGTTACAGATTGTTTCCGATGCTGTCAGGGAGGTGAGTGAGGGAGAATTATACCAGATTCAGAAATCCCGCAAACTCAATCTGACCATGGATGAATACTTCGAGATAATACGAATGAAAACAGCTACCCTTATTGCGGCATGTACAGCCTGTGGCGCCAGGTCTGTTAACTGCGAAGATGCAACTATCGAGAAACTAAGGCAATTTGGTGAATCAGTCGGAATGGCTTTCCAAATCAAGGACGATCTGCTTGATTACCAGAAAAAGGGAGATATTGGCAAGCCTACTGGAAATGATCTGAAGGAGAAGAAATTTACCCTTCCCCTTATTTATGCTCTCGAAAACTGCTCGAAGACTGAGCGCTCCAGTATTATTAAAACAATACGCAGGCATAATCACAACAATCTGAAAATCAGAGAAGTAATGGATTTTGTAATTCAGAACAAAGGCCTGGTATATGCCGAAGAGAAGATGATGGAATTCAGGGATAATGCAGTTGCTATCCTGGATGACTTTCCTGTTAATTCTGCCAGGGAATCCCTGATAAGTCTTGTTGATTACTCCGTAAACAGATCCAGGTAGTTTATTTACCAGGCTTTTTCCCTCCGGCCAGGTAGGCCAGAATTTTTTCTGTTCGATGTTTCCCTATTTCGCGATAAAGATTTGAAGGATCAGCTTTCAGTATATTTTCAATACTGTAATACCGGGTCAGTAATTTTTGTTTTGTTTGTTCTCCAACTCCCTCAATCTGATCCAGAACTGAAAGAGTCATTTTCTTGGACCTCTGATTCCTGTGGAAAGTGATTCCAAACCTATGTGCTTCATTTCTAAGATTTTGTAATACTTTTAGGGTCTCAGAGTTCTTATCAATATACAGGGGAATCGAATCTCCCGGAAAGTAAATCTCCTCCAGTTTCTTTGCAATTCCCACCACTGCAATTTTACCCCTGAGGCCCAGTTTCTCCAGGCTGCTAACAGCAGCACTCAGCTGACCTTTTCCGCCATCGATGACAACCAGTTGGGGCAGTTCTTTTTCCTCCTTTAACAGTCTTTTATACCTACGGGCGATAACCTCTTCCATGGATGCATAATCATTGGCCCCTTTCACTGTTTTGATATGAAAATGACGGTAATCCTTTTTACTGGGCCTGGTATTACGGAAAACGACACATGAAGCCACAGGATCTTTACCCTGGATATTTGAGTTGTCAAAACATTCAATGTGGACCGGTGTGACAGCCAGTCTCAGATCTTCCTTAATTTTCTGAAGTTTCCTTTCATTCTTTGTTTCTGCAGATACTGCTTCCCGCTGTTTACGCTGTTCCATCTGGTAATGCCTCGCATTTCTGAGGGACAGGTCAAGCAGTTTTTTCTTATCCCCCCTTACAGGTACACTTAGTTTTATTAGCGGCATGTCCAGGTCGATGGGAAAAGGCAGCAGGATTTCTTTAGCACTGCTTGATATTTTATTCCTGATCTCAACTATCGCCATGGGCAAAAGATCTTCCTTTTGTTCATCAAGCTGCTTTATGATTTCCAGATTATGTGCCTGTATAATGGCTCCGTTAATCACCTTTATGTAGTTGACAAATGCAAATTCTTCTTCCTCCAGTATTGTATACACATCTATATTACTGATCCGGGGATTAACGATGGTGGAACGACTCTGATATCTCTTCAGCAGCTGAATTTTTTCCTTTACCATCTGGGCCTTTTCATATTCAAAGCTGTCAGAATATCTTTTCATCAGTTCCTTTAGATATAAGGATACCTGGTTAATATTGCCCTTCAATATCTGGTGTATCTGATTTATGGAATCATTGTAGTTTTCAGCCGTTTGTTCCCCTATACAAGGTGCCAGGCAATTCCCTATGTGATATTCAAGGCATACCTTGAATTTTTTAGCATCGATAGCCGATTCTGAAAGATTGTGCTTACAGGTCCTAAGCGGGAACAGCTGCCTGATCAGATCAATAATTGTCTTTACCATTAAACCCGATGTATAGGGTCCGTAATAAACAGAGCCGTCATCTTTGAGATTCCTGGTTGAGAATATTCTTGGGAATGCTTCATTCTTCACACAGATCCAGGGGAAAGATTTATCATCCTTGAGTTGTACGTTATACCTTGGCCGGTACTTTTTTATCAGGTTGTTTTCCAGTAGAAAAGCATCTGACTCGTTCTCAACTACTATGTGTTTGATGTCGGCAACTTTTTGAACAAGAAGCCTCAGTTTATTGTTCTTATAATTTGTCCTGGTAAAATACGATGACACTCTTTTCTTTAAATCCTTGGCCTTGCCAACATAAATTATCACAGCATTTTTATCAAAATACTGATACACACCAGGTTTATTTGGCAGTACTTCAATGAGAGATTTGAGGTAATCAAGTTTTTTATTGACCAGTTGCTCCTGCACAATTTGTTCTTTTAAACATACAGTGATGTGAATTGAAAATGCTCAGAATCGAATAAACCTCTGTCGCTCAATTTCAATTTTGGGATCACAAGAAGGGCCATGAATGAAAGGGTCATGAAGGATGATTTTAATCCGGATCCAATGGAGGATGCCATCTTCTCGAGATCGGAGTATTTCCCGGCAACAAACTCAACATTCTCATCAGACATCAGTCCGGCTACCGGCAAAGCAAGGTATTCCAGCCTTCCTCCCCCCGATACTACGAGAGCGCCCTTACATTCAATTACCTTATTGATGGCCCGGCTCAAATCTTCATCATTACTGCCTACGGCAATTATATTATGGCTGTCATGCGCAATGCTGCCGGCAATAGCGCCGCTCTTAATACCAAAGCCTGAAATAAAGCCAATTTCAGGTGGCCGCCCTGAATAGCGGTCCAGGATAATCAGTTTCAATATATCCTTTTCCGCATCAGCCATGATCATACCATTCTCCGGTTCAAACTCGAAAATAAAAGAATCTGTTAAGAGATTTCCCTCTTCTGCCTTAATAACCCGCAGTTTATTACTCCGAGCGGGAACAGCCAGGTCTTTTGTTGAGATCCTCCTTGCATTAAAGTGGTTAATTTTCTGAACAGGAACTGGATCAATCAGAATTTTCCCGTCAGCGTATTGTTTTTCACCATTAATGTATGTGGCTATGATCTTAAAACTTTCGAAAGAGTCAATAATAATGAAATCCGCCGGATCACCCTCCTTCAGTAATCCCACATCCAGCCCGTAATGTTCTGCAGGATTTTTAGTCGCTGCAGCAATCATCTTATACCTGTCCACGCCCCTCATAAGACCATATTTCACAAGCCTGTTTATATGTCCGGCTAACAGATCATCAGGATGAATATCATCTGTGCACAGCATTATCCTGTCAGGGTAAGCATCTACAAGAAGTATCAATTCATTTATATTTTTTGCAGCACTGCCCTCTCTTATCAATATACTCATGCCTGCTTTTATCTTCTCTATCGCCTCCTGTTTTGAAATACATTCATGATCAGTACTTATTCCTGCAGCTATGTACTCCATTAATTCATTACCCCTTAATCCAGGAGCATGTCCATCAATTACTTTACCCTGCTCTTTAGCCAGCCTTATCTTTTCCATAAGTTCGGGCTCCCTGTTTAATACACCAGGATAATTCATCACTTCAGAAAGATAAAACATATCCTCCCTCTTTATCAATTCAGCCATATCATCAACGCCTATAGTACTTCCAGTTGTTTCAAAAGAAGTCGCCGGCACACAGGACGGGACCCCAAAGAAGAATTTAAACGGACTTTTCCTCCCGCTTTCTATCATGTAATTAATTCCTTCCTTGCCAAGTACATTGGCTATCTCGTGTGGATCTGATACGGATGCCACTGTTCCATGTCTTATGGCCGCTCTTGCAAATTCCGTGGGAACCATCATGGAACTTTCAATATGCACATGAGCATCTATAAGTCCCGGTAAAATAATCTGTTCCGGAACGTCACATGAATTTTTTATGGAAACTATTTTTCCATCTTCAATAAACAGTTTTCCTGGAAATATTTTCTTTTTAAAAATATTTACAATATTCCCGGAAATAGTTTTTCTCTGCATTTTTTAATGAATCGACGGGTGGAATGAATATATTTATGTTCCACGTGGAACACTATTACCTGTTCAAGTTAACAATCTGAATCTTTTTATCAACACCCCCACCACTTTTACCTCCCCATATGTACTAATAGTACGCTTATATCGGATGGAGATACTCCGCTTATCCTGCTAGCCTGTCCTATTGTGGCTGGTTTTATCCTTTTTAACTTTTGTCTTGCTTCTGTAGATAAGGAATTTAAAAGATCATAATTAAAATCTTCCTTCAATTTAAGATCTTCCAGTTTTGATATCTTTTCAGCCATCATTTTCTCCCTTTCTATATAGCCTTTATATTTAATTTCTATCTCAGCGCTTTCAACTATTTCCATCTTGTTTCTTCCAAGCTTACTAATAAAATCACCCAATTCAGGGATTATACCAGCCACATGTAACAGACTTACCTGCGGTCTGCTTACCAGATCTATCCCTTTTACTTTTTGTTTCAACTTGCTGGTACTTAATTTTTCCAACAATTCATCTGCTTGTCCAGGCGCTACACTCTTGCTTTTGAGTAATTTAATTATTCTGTCTCTTCCAATGGTCTTTTCCTTCAATAAGTGTAGTCTTTCTTTATCCGCTAATCCAAGTTTGACAGATTTTTCTGTTAATCTCTGATCAGCATTATCCTGGCGTAACAATATCCTGTACTCAGCTCTTGATGTAAACATTCTATAGGGTTCATCCACTCCTTTGGTGACCAAATCATCAATAAGGACACCTATGTAGGCTTCATCCCTCTTCAGCCAAAAATCTTCTTGGCCCTTAATTTTCTGGTGCGCATTAATTCCTGCCATTAATCCCTGTGCAGCCGCTTCTTCATATCCGGTGGTACCATTTATCTGTCCGGCGAAAAAAAGGTTTCTAATTCTTTTAGTTTCCAGTGTATTTAACAATTGTGTAGGAGGAAAATAATCATACTCAATCGCATATCCCGGCCTGAAAATCTTTACTTGTTCCAATCCTTTTATTTTTCTCAGAGCTTCATATTGAACCTCCCATGGCAAAGAACTTGCAAAACCATTTATATAATACTCTATTGTATTTTCTCCTTCAGGTTCCAGAAATAGCAGATGCTTATCCTTTTCAGCAAATGTTACTATCTTATCCTCTATACTCGGACAGTATCTTGGCCCAATACCTTTTATAGTGCCCGTATATAAAGGTGATTCGTCAAATCCCTTCTCAAGTACCCTGTGTACTTCCTCATTGGTATAAGTGATATAACAACTTTTATGTTTCGAGTAATCCAGATTAATATTCAGAAATGAAAAAGCTCCATCATTTTCCCCTTTTTGTTCTGTCATAAGACTGAAGTCTACCGTCCGTCCGTCAATCCTGGCCGGTGTACCGGTCTTCATTCTGCCAACTTCAAATCCTCTTGATTTAAGCTGTTCTGAAATTCCGGTTGAGGGCGGTTCTCCTACACGTCCTCCCTCTTGCCGTTGCTTCCCGATATGTATTACCCCGTTAATAAAAGTACCGTTAGTAAGAATAACTGCCCTGGCCCCGAACTCAACACCCATCAGTGTTTTAACTCCCCTCACTCTGTCTTTATCTAAAATAAGTTCCGTTACCAGGTCCTGCCAGAGGTCCAGATTTTTCGTCTTTTCCAACATCTCCCGCCAGATCCATGAGAATTTCATCCGGTCACATTGAGCCCGCGGACTCCACATTGCCGGGCCTTTTGAGCGGTTAAGCATCCTGAATTGAATCATTGACCTGTCCGTGACAATCCCACTGTACCCGCCTAATGCATCCACTTCCCTTATTATTTGCCCTTTTGCAATACCTCCCATAGCAGGATTACATGACATCTGTGCGATCTTAGTCATGTCCATGGTTATCAGTAATACACTGGAACCAAGATTAGCAGCACTGGCTGCCGCCTCCGATCCTGCATGACCTGCCCCTACAACAATTATATCATATTCTCTGATCATTGATATCTAATAATGCTCAAATTTAGATATTTATATGCTCAATTCCTTAAGTAGACTAATGATTCAGCAGCTTGCGCAAGGCATTAAGGCATATGTCCTCTTCACGCCTCATCACATCCTTCTCCTTTTCATTTTCATCATTGTATCCCAGCAGGTGCAAAATTCCATGTATTATCACCCTGTTAAGTTCGTTTTCAAAACTTACATTATAGCTTAGTGCATTTTCCCTGACCCTGTGAATACTTATAAAAAGGTCACCAGAAACAGTCTTATCCTTTGTATAATCAAAGCTGATTATATCAGTAAAATAATCCCGTGAAAGATGTTTTCTATTAAGCTGCCGGAGGTAATTATCAGAAGTAAAAATAATGTTAAGGTCACCAGGTATCTTATTTCTGCGGAAAATCTCCTCTTCAATCCATTTCTTAAGAATCCTTCTGCCTATCTTTTGTTTCGGAATTTTCTCATCATAAAATCTTATCGCCAAAATTCTATAGATTAAAGGTTAACTGCACCCTGCGTCCGTTATCGGTATATTTGATATCATCCGATAGTTTTTCCATTAAAAAAACACCTCTGCCGCTAACCTTCTCCAGATTTTCCGGTGCTGTCGGATCCGGAATGCTTTCGGGGTCAAATCCCGGACCCTGGTCTGTTACAATTAAATTAAGTTCCTTCTTATTCCACTCAAACCTGATTTTCACATCCTTTTTTTCATCCAGCTTGTTCCCGTGAAGAATGGCATTGTTAGCAGCTTCAAGTGTGGCAATCAATACATTACCATATATCTCAGAACTCAGTTTGCACTGCGTGGATATTTCATCGACCAGCCTTTCAACCTTGATAAGGTTCTCTATTCTGGACTCGATATTTATATTCATTTCCATAAAGAGACAATTTCCGACTCTCCTTTATACTGTAATACGAAAAAAAGGTTACTTTTTTATTGATTTTTTTTAGACAAATATGTTTCGTCTAACCTCAGTCTTTTGAAGGGCTCATCCATATTTCAGGATTTTGCTTTTCCAGTTCCTTCCAGATTTCAATATGAAGTATTGTATTTTTAGTTTCCTCATCCGTATAAACCTTACCAATTTTTTGCTTGGTTTCAACCATGTCACCCTTCTTCACCGACACATTAACAATATTTCCGTATACGGTAAGATAATCACCGTGCCTGACAATAACAGCAAAATTTTCTCCTAAAACAGGGATCACCCTGGTAACTTCTCCTTCATACAGGCAACGCACATCGGCTCCTTCTACAGTAGTAATATCAACGCCCGGATTATTTATAGTTATTCCCGGTAATACCGGATGCGCATGCTTTCCGTATTTATTGGTAACTATGCCCCTCTCTGTAGGCCATGGTAACCTGCCCCTGTTTCCCATGAAATTATCAGATATCAGTTGTTCCTCAGGTGTTAGCTTTCTGTTCCCTCTGGCCAGGCTTGCCTTTCTTCTTTCTTCTGCAATAATAGCCTCAATTTCTTTCTCAATTTTTTGTGCTGTTTCCTCCTTTTCCAGTATCTCCCTTCTCAGGCGAGTTTCCTGCCTCTTTAATTGATCTACTATCCTTGTTTTCTCGGTTCTTTCCTTTTGCAGATCATCCCTCTCCCTTTGCTTTTCACCCAACAGATTCTCTTTCTCTGTTCTTATAGCAATTAATTCTTTTCTCTTTTCTTCCATAAGTTCCTTCATCATGGTGATCTCCTCAGCCTGTTCACGCCTGAATTCTGTTAACTGCTGCAGGTATTTCAATCTCTTGTATGCCTGGTTAAAATTACTGGCCGACAGAAGAAACATCAGCCTGTTATATTCATTCCTGTTCCAGTAAGTATAATAAACAATTTTTTTATACTCTTCCTTTATCTTATCATAGTCCTTCCCCATTTGCACGACAAGATCCTGGATCTCAGTAATCCTTCCATCAAGCTCATTGATTTGTTTGTTGATGTTTGCTATTACCTCATTCCTCAAGCTTATTCTTTTATTCGTGATCCTTATCCTGTTCAGGTTTGTCCTTCTGTTCTGCTGTGTCTCTTCCAGTAATTTATTTGTGTAATTAATATCCTCTAAAGTCTTTTCTTTTTCTTTTTGCAAATCCTCTTTATTCTGCCCGTGAATAGGAACTGACAGATGAATAGCAAATAGCCATATTAAAAATATTTTACAACGCATCCTGTTGTAATTCAAAATTGTATCCTTTTATATCCATCAGGAATGATTTCCCTTATTCTTACTTCATCATTAAATTGTATCCTTTCAGCTTTAATCTGCATATTTATTTTATTCCCGGGATCATCAATTCTGGCTGTAATGTTTCGTGGGAAAAATGTCCCTTCCATTTCTATAAAATCCTGATAATCAATGTTTAGCATTACTTTCCTTTTAAAATCGGTAATAGCGACCTTGTTCAGTAATTCTTTCTCCCTGTTAAAATATACCTGTTGCAGGATATCTTCCTCCCCTGCTCCCCATATTTTGTATTCAACCAGCCTGTTCTGATCATCATCTGTGGTTTCTTTTACCTTGTATTCAGTGCTTTCATCCTTACCATATAAAAATAATTCATTTGATAATACCGACTGTATAACCATATAATCAATAGCCAGATTATATTTCTCCTGTATTCTGCTGATTGCCGATTGACTGTAAGTTTTATCCTGCCTGTTAATAACTGTCAGGCTGTCCCTGGTACAATATATCCTCATTACTTCTATTCCGGCAACAGGAACTACTGATATTACTATGATACTATCCCTTATAATCCCGATACTAGCACTGGTATTCTCTTCCTTGCCGTTAAGCGAAAAGTTAACTTCCGCTTTTCTCAGTCTAAGGCTCTGAGAGTATTTCCTTTGATCGTCTGTTCCGGTATACTCCCGGGTATAATCTGTTTCAGTTCTGATATCCTTTCCGGGAATATTCCTGTTTGTTCTGCAGGAAGCAGTCAATGATAGTACAAAAAGGAATAATATTAACTTATTACCAGAATACATGCTATCCCGTTTACTTCCTTATTTTCGCATTTATTGCTTCTTCGCTTGCCCCATATTCAATGGCTTTCTTCCAGTACCTTACAGCATCCTCTCCTTTTCCCATTTTATAAAGTATATCCCCGTAATGTTCGAGTATATCAGGGTCTTCGGCTCCTCCATTCTGCAGAGCTATATGCATATACTCCAGTGCTTTTTTGTTTTTCCCCTGCTTATAGAGTATCCATGCATAGGTGTCCAGGTAGGTAGCATTATCCGGTTCGGCCGTTATGGTGGTCCTGCTCATTACTTCAGCCTCTTCAAGCTTTTCTTCCCTCAGTGCGAGATAATAACTGTAATTGTTAAGCAGTAAAAGATTTTCAGGATCCAGTTCCAGTGCTTTTTCGAAATAACTGTCAGACTGCGTATCATTACCAGTATTCCTGTATGCTTCAGCTATAAATGAATATAACTGCAGTAACAATCCTTTATTGTTGCCAGAATATTTAACTCCCGTTTTTAAGGTTTGGATCCCTTTTTCATACTCTTCCCTGCCAGCCTCAATGTTTCCTTTGAACAGGTATAATACACTTCTTTCAGGGTACCGGTCTATAGCCTCCGAACAAAGTGAATAAACCCTTTCCTGGTTGCCTTCTGCATTATAAAGAAATATCAATTGCTCCCATATGAAATAATTGTCCTTATCATGTTCAATAACTGTCTCAAACTCTTTTATTGCTTCTTTGTATCTTTCCTTTTTCACCAAAAAATCACCAAAGGCTGCATGAGCCCGGTATTCATCAGGATATAACTCAATCAGCACACCAATTAGTTCTTCTATATCCTGACTGAGTGACTCGACTTCCGTATCACTCATCAAAAGGCTTATCATAACTTCCAGTTTTTTATCCATAGCCAGGCTTTCATTTCTGAATGCCATCTTAAGATATTCAATCCTCTTTTCTGTTTCACCCTTCTCCTTATAAAACTCAGCTATTGACAGCTGGGCCAGTCCATTTTCTGGCTCAATCTGAAATATCTTCCCGTATAATTCAAGGGCTTCTTCATCCTTTTGCATTTCTCCATACAATTCAGCCAGTAATCCTAAATACCTTACATCATCGGGTGAAGCTTCCACAAGTTTTATCATTTCGTCAGCGGCCTTTTCCATCCTGTTTGTTCCGGCATAGATCTGTTCCTTCAGCATGCTGACCTGTTCAGATATTCCGTTTTCCCTTTCTATCCTGTTAAGCAATATCAGCGATTCATCGTATTTCTGAACTTCTGCATAATTCCTGGCCAGTTCATATTGTATGTTAACCTTCCCTGGCCATTTTTCTGTCATAACCTCATATATTGCAATGGTGCTGTCCCTGTTGCCCTCATATTGATACAAGGAAACCAGCTGCATATAATACCAGTAATTGTCCCCGTTAAGATCTACGGCTTTCTGAGAGAATTTTTTAGCACTGGCTATATCCCTGGCCCTGATATACAAACCGCCTAACTGATAATAAGCCACATCGCTGAGCGGATTGACATCAATACATTTATGGTAAAGAGCGGCAGCTTGCTGAATATTCCCGAATACTTTTTGTTTAGTAGCCTCAGTAAGTGCATAATTATATTCACTCAGCTGGCTTTCATTCATTTTAAACTGTCCCTGAACAACCTCATCATCATCTGCCATTTTCTTTGAGGGACCGCATGAGTATACAAGTATCGCCAGCAGGAATGCCTGTAAATAAATAAATCCTGTATTTGATCTTATTGTTTTCATCCTATGCTCTACCTGTATGCCCGAAACCCCCTTCTCCCCTGTCTGTTTCATTAAGATCATCTGTTTCCTTCCACAGGATTCTTTCATGCTTGTTTATTACCATCTGGCAAATCCTGTCACCACTTTTAATAATGAAATCCTCCTGTGATAAATTAATTAAAATAATTCCTATTTCACCCCGGTAGTCGGCATCTATTGTTCCCGGTGCATTCACAATAGAGATCCCGTGTTTAATAGCTAGTCCGCTTCTGGGTCTTATCTGCGCTTCATATCCTTCCGGTAATTCCATATACAGGCCCGTAGGGATGAGTATCCGTTCTAAGGGGTGAAGTATCACCGGCCGGTCAAGATATGCCCTCAGATCCATTCCAGCGGCCAGCTTGGTGCCATATTCAGGCAGTTTGTTATTCGATTTGTTTACTATTTTAATGTTCACCTTTTTAGTTTATCAATATTCGTCTATTTGTTAAAAGAATTATTATTCCTTCTTATGAATCCTTCATTTACCAAAACATATCCAACAAAGGCAAGTAAAAATCCTGTATTAACAATTAATTGCAGTACCAGTTTTTCAACTTCGATCAGGGATGCTACTTTTATGAGAATGAAACATCCGGCAATATAGAAAACGATTTGTTTCAAATCATATTTTACCGGTAAATATTTCCTTCCCAGAATATACGAAGCGGTAACCATAAAAGCATAGCATATCAGATGTGCCCAGGCTGAAGCAACATATCCGTATACCGGTATAAAAAACCAGTTAACAATAAACGTAATTATAGCGCCACCTCCTGTCAGTACAACAGCAAACTTTGTTATATTCTTCAGCTTATACCATATGGACAGATTGAAAAATATCCCCAGCAGGAGGTTGGCAAACAAAACCACCGGTACTATTCTCAATCCTTCGTGATAAGACGGACCGATAAAATATTTAAAAACATCCAGATAAAGGATCACCCCCATATATATTATCAGTCCTGCAATAATGAAATACTTCATTACATCGGAAAATAATTTTAATGAGCCTTTATCTTTATACCGGTTGAAATAGAAGGGTTCACTGGCATATCTGAACATTTGCACGAACAGGGTCATTAGTACAGCCAGTTTATAATTGGCACCATAGATACCCAATTCAGCCATTGGATCCATGTCCCCGCTTAGTAAATGTTTCAGCAGCACCCTGTCGAGTGCTTCATTAATAGTACCTGCAAGACCGCTGAACAGTAATGGCAGTGAATAAATAATCATACTTTTCCACAATCCAATACTGAAATCCAGCTTAGTCCTGATCAATTCACCCGCCAGTAATAATAGTGTGAACCCGCTTGCAATTAGGTTGGATATAAAAACATACCCTACTCCAATATCTTCATTGTAGATCAGTTGTATAATTCCGTGATTGTCTGCTGATGCATAGCTTGGTAATACCCATAAGAAAAGTAAATTCAGTAAAACATTAACCAGAACCGAAGCAATCTTTATGGCTGCAAAACGAATTGCCTTCCCTTCCAGCCTGAGCCTGGCAAAAGGTATGGAAACAAAAGCATCTATGCTGACAATCAGCCCGATCCACACTATATATTCAGGGTGATCCGAATATCCTATAAATCCGGCAATCCCCTCAGAAAACAGCCCTACTGTTAAAGCAAACAGAAATGATGTTACAAACAGTGAAATAATAGATGTATCAAAAACTTCTCCTGATCGCCTGTTTTTTGAAGCATATCTGAAGAAGCCCGTTTCCATTCCGTAGGTAAGCAGAATCATCAGGAAAACCACATAGGCATATAGTTCCGTTACGATGCCATATTCACCTGATTTGAATACCCTTGTAAAAAATGGCGTTAGCAACAGATAATTCAATAAGCGAGGTAAAACAGTCCCTAGCCCATAGATGGCCGTTTGTCCGAATAATGATCTAAGCGGATTCAATTATTTATATTTTCCTAATTTTGCTTTTCTTTAGAAGGATTTTCAAAATTTGTCTTTTATTATGTATAATACAATTTTGTTTATTAAGAGGTTCCTGATTCTTATCTCTTGTATCCTGGTATTGATCGCTACCTCAATATCCGCACAAACAGCCATGAATACTGTACTTATTGAAACAAGCCTTGGTAATATTAAAATCATTCTGTATGAAGAGACACCCTTTCATTCGGAGAATTTCATAAAGCTCATAAAGGAAGGGATTTTTAATGAAATTCTTTTCCACAGGGTTATCAAAGATTTCATGATACAGACAGGTGACCCCGATTCGCGTAATGCTCAGAAAGGACAATTACTTGGTTCCGGAGACATGGGTTATACGGTCCCGGCAGAATTTCATCCTGAGCTCTATCACAAAAAGGGAGCAGTAGCAGCTGCACGGCAGGGCGACAATGTGAATCCTGAAAAAGCTTCATCCGGATCTCAATTTTATATTGTCCAGGGGACAGTATTTTCTGATGCCCAGCTGGATCAGATGGAATCCCAGGGTATGCATATTAAATTCACCGAAGAACAGCGTGGCATTTACAAAACCATTGGAGGTACGCCTCATCTTGATTATTCCTATACAGTTTTTGGTTCGGTTATCGAGGGCCTCGATGTAGTTGATAAGATCGCTGCGGTTAAGACAGATCAATATAATCGTCCTCTTGAAGATATTAAGCTCATCATGAAAATCATCGACTAAATTTAAAAGATCAATGCTTGACAGGATCAATAAAATTTTCAAAGAAATTGAGAATTTCGACAACCAGCTTAAAAGCAGTGCTGAGGATTTCAAACTGACATACCTCAGTAAGAAGGGTAAGATTTCTGCCCTGTTTTCATCATTCAAGGATGTCCCAGCTAGTGAAAAAAAGCTGATAGGTCAGAAATTAAATGAACTCAAACAATTTGCACAGTCAAAATTTGAAACTCTCAACAGTAATAAGGCTGTTAGTTCAGATTTTTTTTCCATTCAGGACCCAAGCCTGCCGGGTGAATCAATTGAACTGGGCAGCCATCATCCGGTTTCCATTGTAAGAAGAGAAATAATAGATATTTTTCTGCGCCAGGGATTTGCCATTTCTGAAGGACCGGAAATCGAAGATGACTGGCATGTTTTCAGCGCCCTTAATTTCCCCGAAAATCACCCTGCAAGGGATATGCAGGATACTTTTTTTATCTCCAAGGATCCTGATATTCTTCTCAGGACCCATACTTCATCGGTGCAGGTCAGGGTCATGCAAGGACAACAGCCTCCGATTCGGACTATCTCTCCGGGACGGGTATTCAGGAACGAAGCGGTTTCTGCCCGTTCCCACTGTTTCTTTCACCAGGTAGAAGGACTTTATATTGATGAAGGGGTCTCTTTTGCTGATCTCAAACAGATACTTTTATACTTTGCCCGGGAAATGTTTGGTGAAAAAACCAGTATCCGGCTGAGACCGGCATTTTTCCCTTTTACCGAACCATCTGCTGAAATGGATATTTCATGTACGATCTGCGGTGGCGATGGATGTAAGGTATGCAAGAACAGCGGATGGGTTGAGATTATGGGATGCGGCATGGTAGACCCCAATGTACTTGATTTCTGTAACATTGACAGCGAGAAATATACCGGTTATGCATTTGGAATGGGAGTCGACAGGATAAGTATGCTGAAATTCCAGATCAACGATATCAGGATATTATTTGAAAATGATAAACACTTCCTTGATCAGTTCAAATCCTATATCTAACTGCCCGCCTCCTTTATGATGATCTCATAGCTTAATTCCATGGATGCGCGATAGGTTGCGCTTACTCCGCAGTATTTCTCCTGGCTGAGGTTTACTGCTTTCTCCACTTTTGCCCTGTCTAAGGAATGTCCGGTCAGTTCATAGATAATCTTCATTTTCTCAAACCGTTTAGGATGATCCTCAGTGAGGTCTCCTTCTACCCTTATATTAAAAGCCGTGAATTCGACTCTCATTTTCTTCAATAGCGAAACAATGTCCATACCCGTGCATCCTGCCAGGGACACAAGCATTAGAGGCTTTGGTTTGGGACCTTTGTTCTGACCCCCGAATTCAGGATCCGAATCCAGGGCAATTTTATATCCCGCTACATCAGCTTCGAATGACATTCCGTTACGCCATTCCAGATCAATCGATTCTTTCATTCGTTTAAATTTTTGAGAACGATTACAAACGTTTCGATCTTATGCCTTATTGATAAATTTTCATGCAAAATTACACAAATATTCATGAAAAAAATTTAGGCGAAAAATGTATAAATCGTATATTGCGTTGAGAGAAACTGATACTTTTCCAAGACTCTGATATTCAGAGAATATGAGTAATTCTTATGTCAATATGCACTGCGGCAGCACCTGCATTGTCAGAACTGATTCTGTATTTAAACATCTTGAACCGGCTGAATCAGACCGCCTGAATCTTGAAAAATCATCGGAGGAGCACAAAAGAGGAAGCATTATTTACAGCGAGGGAAACCGCATAAATGGCTGTTATTGCATACAAAACGGTATTGTAAAGATTTATAAAACAGGTATTGACGGTAAACAGCAGATCATACGTTTTGCAAAACCAGGGGACCTGATCGGATTTCGTTCTGTACTGAGTAATGAACTTGCCTGTACTACTGCTGAAGTTATCGAAGATGCCAGTATCTGTTATATTCCGGGAGAAACCCTGATTCAGCTGGTTAAGAGCAACGGCAATTTCTCAATTGAACTGATGCAGGTAACCTGCCGGGAACTGGGCGAAGCAAATTCATATATTACAGATATCGCCCAGAAAACCGTTAGAGAGAGACTGGCAGAGATCCTTATCCATCTAAAAGATGATTTCGGTCTGAATGAGAAACAGATCTTATCTATATCCCTAAGTCGTGAGGAACTGGCTAATATTGTTGGTACGGCCACGGAATCTGTCATCCGCCTGCTTTCCGAGTTCAAACAGGATGGATTGATAGAGCTTATCGGAAGAAAGATCAGGATAATTGATGAACAGGGTCTGCGCAGGATAGGGAATCTATTCTAAGCCACTTTTCTGCTCACTTAAAAAGTGACTCCGAATTATAACCTGCACTTTTCCCCAGATGTTTATACGCCAGTTCTGTCACCTGCCTTCCACGGGTAGTTCTTTTTATGTATCCCTCCTTTATCAGGAAGGGTTCATAAACCTCCTCAATCGTTCCGCTATCTTCGCCAACAGCAGTTGCTATAGTAGATATTCCCACCGGTCCGCCGCTGAACTTATCAATAATTGTCAACAATATCCTGTTGTCCATCTCATCCAGTCCATGCCGGTCTATGTTTAATGCCTCAAGAGAAAATTTTGTTATTTCCAGGTCAATTTTTCCGCTTCCTTTTACCTGGGCAAAATCCCTGACTCTTCTGAGCAGGGCATTTGCAATCCGTGGTGTTCCCCTGCTTCTTGAGGCAAGTTCTCTGGCTGCAGCCTGGTCAATCGCCACATTCAGTATATCTGCCGACCTTACGATTATGCCATGCATGGTATCCATATCGTAGTATTCGAGCAGGAATTTAATCCCGAAGCGTGCACGAAGCGGGCTGGTCAGTAAACCCGACCTGGTGGTGGCACCAACCATAGTAAAAGGATTCAGATCCAGCCTGATGGATCGTGCACTCGGACCCTTATCTATCAGCAGATCGATGGTATAATCCTCCATGGCAGAATAAAGGTATTCTTCCACCACGGGTGACAGGCGGTGAATTTCATCAATAAACAGTACATCATTATTTTCCAATCCGGTCAGAATTCCGGCAAGGTCCCCCGCCTTGTCAAGAACCGGACCGGAAGTTATTCTGATATTTACATCCAGTTCATTGGCAATAATATGGGCCAGGGTAGTTTTTCCCAGTCCGGGAGGACCATGAAGCAATACATGATCCAAAGCCTCATTACGTTGTTTTGCTGCAGTAACAAAGATCTTTAGATTCTCCACAAGCTTATACTGCCCCTTAAATTCTTTAAAATCCAGGGGTCTTAACCTGCCCTCAAGTTCCCTGTCCCGCTTGTTTATATCTCCGGAACTGATATCGAAATCCTTATCCATTTATTTGATGAGTTTTACATTCGGCTCTGGCAGATCCACTTTGACGCCATTGACACGTGCTTCAAGATCATTTTTATAGCTGATTGTCAATATCAGGTTTCCTTCTTCATCATATTTCTTCCAGGTTTTCTCCTTTACGCCCATTGAATAATATCTTTCTTCCTTTAGATTGCCATTTTTGTAATACAATTTATGCTTTCCCTCAGGATTACCCTGCAGAAAGAATCCCTCAAATTTCAGGCTGCTGTCTGCATAAAAGTATTTCCATTCATTATCTCTTAAACCGGTAATATATTTGCCTGTTTCGATATGATCCCCCACTTTATAAAACCAGTCCCCTTCTTTTTCGCCTTCGATATATTCGCCCATTGTAATTACTTCTCCATTTTTTGAGTATTCTATTATGGTTCCATCTTCCCGTCCGTTAAAGAAATACTCATCTCTCAGAATGTTGCCATCAGCATAATACCATCGCCACAAACCATCTTCCCTGCCCCTGATATAACTTCCTTCCTGCTCTATCTTTCCATTGCGGTAATAGAATGTCCACTTACCCTGTTTATAGTTGTTTTCATAGAACCCCTTTGCTTTCAATGCACCGCTTTCATAATAATCTTTCCATATGCCTTTTTTAATTCCCTCTTCATCCACAATACCATCCGATAATATTTTCCCGAACTGGTTGTATATTATTGAGGCAATTACATTGCCTTCTCTATCATATTCCCTGTGTATCCCAATAGGTATATTTTTCCTGTAAGACCCACTCTGAGTTAGTATATTATTTTCATCAAAAACTTCCCTTATTTCAGTAGTCTCATCATCCAGAACATTGTCCTGGCTTATTCTACCGTCTTCATATCTCAGGGCCATTGCCATTTGTCCCTTTTCATTGAACTCCTTATAAAGCCCGTTCAGCCTGCCGTCCTTGTAAGTTCTTTCAGATTTTATCTTGCCATTTTCGTAAAACTCTCTCCAAATGCCTTCTTTTTCCCCGTTTGCCGATAATCTGTTTATGTCCTCCCTGTCAGTAATATAACCATTATGATATTGTATCAGGCTGATTATCATTCCCTTTGTATCATATTCCAGGCTCCTGCCCTGACGCTTACCATCAACGAAACTAACCTCATTGTGTAGTGTACCATCAGGATAGTAATAATAAGCCAGGCCCTCCCTTTTATCATTGATATAAAGTTCCCTGGAAACAATGATCCCTGTATCCGATCCGGCAAGGTTATCATGGGAATATTTTATCAGGTAACCGTTCTTCTTCCCGTACATATAACTGATACGCTGTATTACCTCACCCCTGCTGTTATAGAATGTCCATACACTGTCAAGCAGGTGCTTTGTCCTTTTGCCTTCCGAAACAATGACCCCGGAAACATTGTATGTTTTCCAGTAACCTTCCGGCTTACCGTTCATCATTATTCCCTGGCTTGACACCTGACCGTTCGGATGATAAAATGTCACAAAACCATTTTCCTCAGTATCCTGTCCAAAAGAGAAACGGGTACAGCAAATTATGATGCATATGAATATTAATCCTGAAATTTTCATACCCTGTTCATGAACTTCGCTGATATCTCCAACATTCTTTTTATTGAATTTACAGCTTTTTTGCTTATATCTTCATCTACTATTACTTCTGGCAACTCATATTTTAAACAATTATACAGCTTCTTTATTGTAATAAGCTTCATGTAACTGCAATGATTGCAGGCACAGGTCGAGTCTTTTGGCGGGGCAGGAATGTATGTTTTATGAGGATTGTCCTTCTTCATCTGGTGAATTATTCCGGATTCGGTGGCAACAATAAATTTTTGAGCCTTATCTTCTTTTGTGAATTTTAAAAGTGAGGAGGTTGAACCTATATGTTCTGCAATTATCAGTATAGGTTCCTGACATTCAGGATGGGCAATTATTTTAGCATCCGGATGTTCCTTTTTTAATTCAAGTATCCGTTCCACAGAAAATTCTTCATGTACATGACAGGCTCCATCCCATATCAACATATTCCTGCCAGTTACTGAATTAATGTAATTTCCAAGGTTTCTGTCAGGAGCAAAAATTATTTTTTCATTTTTATCCAGGCTGTTTACAATTTCCAATACATTGGTAGAAGTACAGGTTATATCTGTTAATGCTTTGATTTCTGCTGTCGTATTTATATACGATATAACTGTATGATAAGGGTGTTTCTTTTTAAATTCATCAAATTCATCAGCCGGACAGCTTTCTGCCAGTGAACATCCTGCATTCAGATCCGGTATCAGTACTTTTTTTTCAGGTGCTAGTATCTTTGCCGTTTCAGCCATAAAATGAACTCCGGCAAACAATATAATATCAGCGTTGGTATCTGCAGCTTTCCTCGAAAGATCCAGACTGTCTCCAACGAAATCAGCAATATCCTGTATTTCTCCTTCCTGATAATAATGAGCCAGTATAACTGTATTCTTCTCTTTCCTCATCTTATTTATTTGTCCGATAAGATCAATGTTAATATCGATCTCTGCATCAACAAATCCCTTTTTCAACAAATCATTATTATTATTATTATTCATTTATATATATTTTTTATATAATATCCTGTTTAAACTGTTATTTTCTTTTTAATAAATCTTTTGCAAAATAAATTATTAAAAATCAAGGAACATATTTTTAACAACATTATAATTAAAAAGTTCTTGTAATACAATGTATTGCATGGATACTAACAGACTGTTAATAAGCTGATATATTAATAAATATAACGTGTATTAAAAAAGTAATACTGTTTAAATTTTGTTGGATAGATATAATAAAACTTGCGCATAATGAATTTCTCACCATATCAGGACCCGGTTATATATTTAATTAACATTAATTCAACACTATATATGTGAATAATAACGTAAATCAGGAAGATAACTAATTACCAAATAATTATATAAATTAAGTAGTTTTAGGTATTAATATACATTTTAATTAAATTTGAAAATTACTTGTTACTGAAATATATAACAGGCAAATACAAATAGTCATTAAAATAACAGAGAACTATGCTATCCAATACTTCAAAGTATGCAATTCGTGCTGTAATTTATCTTGCTTTACATGCAGAAAAGGATAAGAAAATAGGAATAAAGCAAATTTCGAAGGATCTGGGGATACCAACACCCTTTCTGGGTAAGATCCTGCAAACACTGGCAAAACACAAAGTCTTATCTTCAACAAAAGGACCGCATGGAGGTTTCGGAATGGGTAAGGAACCTGATGAAGTCTCGCTGATAGATATTGTTGATATTATTGACGGACGTGATCTGTTCACAAAATGCCTGATCCGCCTGGATGATTGTAATGAAAAAGAACCATGCTCAATGCATTCACGATATGCCGAGATCAGACAAAACCTGTTTAAACTATTTGAAAATCAAAAAATCTCAGATCTGGTTGATGAAATTAGAGATAAGAAAAGCAACCTCTAAATCTGACCGGACATCTTCATGGTTGAATATATCCTGTAGAGAGCAATCCCACAAAGACAGCCGGCAATATTAAAAAAGAAATCTATCAGATCTCCTTCTCTTAATGTAATATAAGCCAGCTGTATATATTCGATAATTCCCCCGTAAATAACCACAAGACCTGCCGTATATAAAATCTGAATTAAGGGTTTAAGCCGGGTACGGTATCTGCTGATGCCCTGTATGAGAAAAGCTGAGAGAATTAAGTACATGACAAAATGCACCACTTTATCAATATGGGTTATATTGAATAAAGGTGTTTTGTTAACATCCTTTAATGGCAGGAGGCTTAACAGAGATATTACCAGAAGACATAACAGGGTTTTCCAGAATGAACGTATAAACATATGGTTGACAAACATACACATTTGTCTTGAATTTTCATCCGGTCCTATAGCTTCCACTCCGTTTCAGAACAAATTAAACAACTTGACGCTCTCATAAAAAGTTACTTAATATCTTTTTGTAGTACTTACTTAAATTGATTAATGTTCGTTGCACTGGTAAAAATCATAATTTTACCAGTACTTTGAGCAGCTTACTATATTGAAAGATAAACTCTATGGCGGGGATATATATTCACATCCCTTTTTGTAAACAGGCATGTAATTACTGCGATTTTCATTTTACCACATTTTTTAAATATGCTGATCAGGTGGTAGACGCCATAGTATGTGAGATCAGGAACAGAAAACAATATCTGGACAATGATGAAATAGCAACAATTTATATAGGGGGAGGAACACCTTCAGCGGTATCAGATGATAATATAAAGAAGATCCTTACTGCTGTTAAAAATAACTATAGGATTAGCGGGGATCCGGAAATCACCATAGAAGTAAATCCTGATGATATTTCTGAAGAAAAAGCCGGCGGGTACCTGCAGCTCGGGATCAATAGGGTCAGTATGGGCATTCAGTCATTCAGGGATAAGGACCTGAAATTTCTTAACCGCAGGCATACTTCCTCAGAGGCACTTAAATCATTGGATATCCTGTTGAAGCAGGGATTCAGAAATATCAGCATAGATCTGATCTATGGTTTACCCGGACTGACTCTGCAGCAGTGGGAGGGAAACCTGAAGGAGGCTTTCAATACCGGCATCAATCATCTATCAGCCTATCATCTGAGCTATGAACCGGGAACCAAATTGCATTACCAGAAACAGAAATACTCTTTTAAGATTCCGCAGGAAGAGGAGAGTGAGAAACAGTTCAGACTTTTAATCTCAGCTGCTGAAACAAACGGCTTTGAACATTATGAGATTTCAAATTTCGCGAAAGACCATCGGTATTCAAAACATAATACCTCATACTGGACAGGGGAAAAATACCTCGGGATAGGACCGTCGGCTCATTCATTCAATGGCCTGGAACGCAGGTGGAACAATAAGGGTATATCGACCTACATCAGGAAAGTCGGGGAAGGGGAGGGATATCATGAAAGTGAAATGATCGATACCACCATGAGCTTCAATGAATATATAATGACAGCTCTGAGGACCATGTGGGGAATTAACATGGTAAAAGTTAAGGATGATTTCGGGAAGAAATTATATGCAGAAACCCTAATCAGATCTGATAAATTTATCAGGAATTCAACTATGATCAGAGACAGGGATACACTGGTATTAACTGATAAAGGAAAATTTATTGCAGATTACATCATAGCGGAGTTATTCATTGTACAGAACCAATCTGGGCAATGATACAGTCTTACTTAAGGGTGAAACTGCTGGAACCGATGTTGTATCCGTCGGAAAAAATGTTTACCTGGTATGTTCCGGGAATCAACTGGCCGTCATTGGTCCAGAAAATACACAGATCCACATCAGTATTCTGATAATCCACCTCACGGCTGGCAGTTAAAATAATTTGTTCTCCTTCAAATTCAAAGAAATTCATGCCTTCCGTCAGGATCACTTCATCAGGACGGGCAATTCTAATGTAGACTGTTTTTTCTTCGGCAGGGATGACTGAATTTTCACGAAGGGTAAAACAGACCCTCAGTTTTTCTATTGATTTTATCTTGTCTTTCTCATTGTTGCGGCGGTTAAGACCGACAACGCTGATATCTTTGGCACTGAGGACCGAAGCCAGATTGACTATTTCTGTCAGCTCTTCCCTTTCTTTGGTAAGGGATTCGGTCTCTCTCTGAGCCTTTCTCAGCTCCTGTTTAACCTCTATGTTTTCTGATCTGAGTGCTATATTTGCCTGGTTAAGTGAATCAATCTGTACTACATAACTGCGAAGTACCTGGCGAATGGTTTCAAGTTCCTTCTCATAAAGGTTGATCTTATAACGGCTGTTAGCATTGATCTTCAGAAGTTGTTCGATCTTGCTCTGCTCGGCCATAAGCAACAGGTTGATGGTATCATTCTCGGTTTTCAGTGAATCATATTGATGGTAAATGCTCATCAATTCATTTTCCAGGTTGCTCTTAATACGCTCGAGTTCTGCCTTATCTTCCTGGGATTCTTCGTATACCTGGTACAATTCACGGTTCTCATAGATCAGGTAGCCCATGACTACAGACAGGACAGCAATAAGAATTATTAAAAATACAGGCCTTTTCCTGCGTTTTTTTTCAGGCTTCCCGGGAGGCGTTACCGATATCTGATTTCCATTTTCCTGGTTCATAACTAATTGATAGATTTAGGATTAAGGCAAAGATACAATTATGTTATAAATCTGAACGGTTCACTCCATATTTTTTCTCATGGTGAAGGACCCCTGCAGGTTCTATGTGAATGCTGATATCAAAGATATGATCAATCTCGGATTTTAGTTTTTCCTCAATCCTGCAGGCAATATCATGTGACTGCCGGGTACTGAGATCTCCTTCAACCTGGAGATCAAGGGCAATCATTATTTCATTTCCTATCTTCCTAACCCTGAGCCTGTGCGGATTGGTAGCTCCCTCTACCTGTTCGATAAGGTCGAAGATCTTTTCATATAATGCAGGATCAGAACACCCGTCCATCAGATCCCTGTTTGTCTGCATAAAGATCTGGAAACCAACCCTGAGGATCCAAAAACTGACAGCCAGGGCAGTAATCGAATCAAGGACAGGCATTTTAAAAATAAATGTAAAAATCAGTCCGAGTAAAACAGCGACAGATATGATGACATCATTCTGCATGTTCTTTGCGTTGGCTTTCAGCATTTCGCTACCGGAATCTTTTCCTTTTCTCAATTGATGAACGGAAAGGAACAACTTTCCG
>CAZILN010000334.1:0-6469 GCA_964540005.1 uncultured Bacteroidaceae bacterium
ATACAAGACCCTTTCATGTACTGTTATTGAAAGTTTTCAGCATAAGGCTGTTCGTATCGAGGGAACCCTTGAGATACAGTCGGCCAATCCTGACAAACTCATAAAAAAAGAACCATTTGGAGCCGAGAATGTATTTGAGCACCGTTCAGCCAGGGCTATTGGTGACCTGGATGCCCTGGATGCAAAGAACCGGCGGCTGATAGAATCAGAAGCCCTTCCTTTTCCAACCGACGGGGAGATGATCTATAATTGTTCGGAAACCCTGAAGCCGGTTATACGCGACCTGATCTACAGGAACAGAAGGCTGATCCTTTAATTCTGAAATATCCACAGGATTCCTTATTTTTGCGGCCGCATAGACACTGACTGGAGTTAACAGCATGGCCGAACCATTTATTACAGAACCTATACCTGAGACCGCAGTGCTGATTGGTCTTATCGACCGTCATCAGAATGAATCGCAGGTCAGCGAATACCTTGAAGAACTGGCTTTTCTTACTCATACTGCCGGTGCAGTACCGGATAAAATGTTTGTTCAGAGGCTGGATCATCCTGATCCCAAAACTTTTGTTGGTTCCGGCAAACTTGCTGAAATACGGGATTATGTGAAGATCCATAAGATTGACATTGTTATTTTTGATGATGAATTAAGTCCAAGCCAGCTCAGAAATATTGAACGTGAACTGAACTGCCGGATACTGGACCGCACCAATCTTATTCTGGATATATTTGCCAGAAGGGCCAAAACGGCTCATGCCAAGACACAGGTTGAGCTTGCACAGTATGAATACCTCCTTCCGCGATTGACAAGGATGTGGACCCATCTCGAAAGGCAGAAGGGAGGCATTGGGATGAGGGGCCCCGGGGAGACCGAGATCGAGACTGACCGCAGGATCATCAGGGACAAGATTGCACGGCTTAAGGAAGACCTTGTTAAAATTGACAGGCAGAAAGCCCTTCAGCGCAAAAACCGCGGGAAACTGGTAAGGGTGGCCCTGGTGGGATATACCAACGTAGGGAAATCCACCCTGATGAACCTCCTCAGTAAATCAGATGTATTTGCTGAGGACAAACTGTTTGCTACCCTTGACACCACGGTCCGTAAGGTTGTAATCGGGAACCTTCCTTTTCTCTTATCAGATACAGTGGGTTTTATCCGGAAACTCCCCCATTCACTGGTGGAATCATTTAAATCAACCCTCGATGAGGTCCGTGAATCGGATATCCTGCTTCACATTGTTGATATTTCCCACCAGAATTTTGAAGAACAGGTGGAGATTGTCAACCAGACATTGTTTGAGATCGATGCTGTGGATAAACCGGTTTACCTGGTTTTCAACAAGATAGATGCCTTCTCTTTTATCCCGAAGGATGAAGATGATCTGACTCCCTCCACCAGGGAGAATTACAGCCTGGATGAATTGAGACGTTCCTGGATGGCACGTTACAACGGAGTCTGTACCTTTATTTCAGCAAAAAATAGGGAGAACATAGAAGAGATCCGAACAATGCTGTACGACAAGGTAAAAGAAATCCATATCAGGCGGTACCCCTTTGATGACCTGCTTTACTGAGAATGATAAATTAAGGAGTTGATGTCCTCCCCCGGAGACAAACGCTATAAGAGTCCCCTTGCTATCATATGTTCAGCAATCTGAATGGCATTGGTAGCTGCACCTTTCCTAAGGTTGTCGGAGACTACCCACATATTCAGGCATTTTTCCCTGGATTCATCCCTTCGCAGGCGTCCCACAAAGACTTCATCCCGGTCATGGGCCTGGAGAGGAGTAGGATATACGCTGTTCTGAGGATCATCCTGGATGATGATCCCGGGGGTATCAGCGAGGATCTTTCTTACATCCTCAATCTCATATTCCTTTTCAAATTCAAGGTTAATGGATTCAGAATGTCCTCCAACCGTTGGGATCCTGACAGTTGTGGCAGTAAGCATAATGCTGTTATCACCCATTATCTTCCTGGGTTCATTAACCATTTTCATCTCTTCCTTGGTATAGTCGTTCTCAAGGAAAGAATCACACTGGGGAAGGCAGTTCTTATCGATAGGATGAGGATATGCCATTTCTCCCTTAATACCATTCCTTTCGTTCTCCATCTGTTGTACTGCTTTTACTCCTGTCCCGGTAACAGACTGGTAAGTTGAAACCACGACCCTCTTGATGGTATATGCCTTATGCAGAGGGGCGATGGCCAGGACCATCTGTATGGTTGAACAGTTGGGATTGGCAATGATCCTGTCTTCGGATGTCAGGACATAAGCATTTATTTCAGGAACCACCAGCTTTTTGTTCTTGTCCATACGCCAGGCTGAAGAGTTATCTATGACTACCGTTCCGGCTTCAGCGTACTTCGGAGCCCACTCGAGAGAGGTAGCCCCTCCGGCAGAGAAGATTGCCAGATCCGGTTTAAGGTCCACACAGGTCTGGTTTCCAATAACTTTGTATGTCTTACCTGAAAATTGGACATCTTTCCCGACTGATTTTTCCGATGCAACCGGATAAAGGATTGAAACCGGGAAATTTCGTTCCTCGAGGACTTTTAACATTACCTGACCAACGAGACCGGTGGCACCTACAACTGCGACTTTCATGAATGAAATAATTTTTAATGAAATACTAACAAATTAAAAGAAGTGCAAAGATTAAAATTAATAATTGAAATCAAAAGCCTGTTTCTGATAATTAATGTTTCTCCCTTGATTATTTCAGCACAGATTACCCGGGATTTTGAAAAGGGGGATTTATCTGGCTGGTCAATGAGCACACCGGCCTCATGGGACACCTCATCCACCTGGCCTGTCAGTGGTAATTATTCGCTTTGGCATAGCCGCGATAATTCAGAAGCAGGTAAGGATATTATCTGTTTGGGTATTGACAGCCTCAGGCCTGATCTTGGAAGCTGCAGATGGGAGTTTTCGCTGAGGCATGGGTATCCCCCTTCTTCTGCTAACTGCTGGATGATATTCCTCATGAGCGATATGGATACGAAATCCCCTGAAAATACGATGGGAAACGCCATTGCAGTGGAAGTAAATTATGAGGGCTCAGATGATGTCATAGAATTGATCGCCATCCGGGAAGGAGTGAAACATAGCATCATCAATACTGGTGTTAACTGGGAAATGTCCGTCGGAACATCAAAAGCAGCATATTTCAAAATTCTCAGGGAGACGGATGGAACCTGGACTTTCAGAATGTACAGCCTGGATGGGGTATCAGAAAGCCTGTGTGATCTGTCTGGCCGGGAACCATGGCTGCCGGATATATGTTCTTTCGGTATCCGGTATCAATACTCTTCTCGCCAGGACAGGCAGCTGTGGTTTGATGATCTTTTGATTGATGGTGTTTTTGAAAGGGATACGATAGCTCCCTTTATAGCTGGTCTGGAACACAGAAAGGGGAATGAGATCCTGCTGGAATTTACTGAAGAAATAAGTGCAGGAACCTTGAACAGAGATAGATTCATATTACTCGAACAATCAGTTCATCCGGATAGTATGTCTCTTCATAGCGGGGATGTGCTTTACCTCAGGTTTGAGACAGGCTTTATAGACGAAGCTGTTAACACTCTCGTAATCAACGAAATAAAGGATAGGGCAGGAAATGCCTCAGGCAAGTTGGAAAGGCAATTTTTTTATTACAGGCCTAAGTATGAGGACCTCATCATCAACGAGGTAATGGTCGATCCGGATCCTCCAGCCGGATTGCCTGAATACGAATATGTTGAATTGTATAATTCCTGTCCCTATGAAATAAGTACGCTGGACTGGGTGCTGTTTGCCGGGGATAGGAAATGGATTCTTGATCCTGTGAACATCCCTGCGGACAAATACCTGATCATCACTCATCGTGATGCAGTGGATATTTACAGGGAAGTAGCATGCATGCTCCTGTTCACATCCATAAGCAGCCTTGCAAATACAGGAACCAGGCTCAGGCTGATTGACGAGCGTGGGGATCTGATCTCTGAACTTAATTATTCGGCCAGTTGGTACACCGATGAGTTCAAGAGCCGGGGAGGCTGGTCGCTGGAACGTATTGACCCTGACCGTCCGTGCGGGGGCAATGATAACTGGGCGTCAAGTATTGCCCCGGCCGGAGGCACTCCCGGCTACAGGAATTCTGTATATGCCCTGAATCCTGACCGCACCCGGCCGGGGATAAGCAATATTTTTTGCCCGGACAGCCTGAGCGTGGAAATTGAATTCACGGAATTAATGGATCCGGTAAGCATACTCAACAAGGGTGCATACAGTGTAAATCACGGGATAGGCTCCCCTGAGAGGGTAGTATCTGATAACATGATGAACGATAGGGTCCGGCTTGTTTTTAACTATCCTTTCAGAAAGGGAATGGAATATTTGCTGGGAATTGAGGATAATGCTGTCCTGGATTGTAGCGGAAACAGCATACAGGCAGGGGGATATGAAAGATTCGGATTGCCTGAAATGCCCGGTACACATGATATATTATTCAATGAGATACTTTTTAATCCCCTGCCCGGCTGTGACGATTACCTTGAATTATATAATAACAGTCAGAAGATCTTCGATCTGTTTGATCTGTGGCTTTCAGCCAGGGATATGAGGACCTCTGAGCTTCAGGGAGCCTGCTGGGTGTCCCAGGGGAGGCGCCTGCTGTATCCGGCCGAATACATTGTTCTGAACCAAAATCCGGAGATTCTGGAAGATTATTATTATGTAAAAAACAGATCTGCCTGTATCCGGACAGCTGATTTACCCTCCATGGGCGATAAGGAAGGTCATCTTGTCCTGATGAACCGGCAGGGGGTGCTGATTGATGAATTGCATTATAAAGATGAGATGCATTTTAGCATGCTTGATTCGTGGGAGGGGATATCCCTTGAGAGGATCTCCTTTTCCCCGGCTGCCAGGATTCCTGATAACTGGCACTCTGCATCCGAAACATCGGGATTTGGGACGCCCGGATATGCAAACTCTCAGCAGTTAATGGAGAAAGAAGGAGAAGATCTATTCAGTATCGGTCCCAGGACTTTCTCCCCGGATAATGATGGATATCAGGATGTGCTTAGTATCAGGTATTCATTTGACCGGCCTGGGAACATTATAAGCATTATGGTGTTTGATCCCCGTGGGCGACTGGTTTGCAGCCTGGCGAATAATGAACTGGCCGGAACAGAGGGCATTATTGCCTGGAACGGCACAACCAGCTACCAGACTCTCGCAAGAACAGGGATGTACCTTATTTTAATAGAAGTATATGATTTGAGCGGGAGGGTGACAAGGATGAAGGATTTCTGTATCCTCAGATAGGAATGGAGTAATGCTTATATAGCCTGGTGGCCCTGAATCCTATAAATTACTTATCAGGTTCCTGAGGATCAATGTCATTTTTGGTTCTGCTTCTTCGGCTACCCTTTTAACATCATCAAGGGTCACCTTTACTATGCGACCGGGGACACCCAGGTCGGTGATTATTGAGATGGCAAAACATTTTATATTCATCTGATGGGCTACAATGATTTCAGGTACGGTCGACATACCGACTGTATCCCCTCCGATAGTCCTGAAATAGTAATATTCTTTCGGTGTCTCAAGGGTCGGTCCTGTTACGGCCACATAACATCCTGTCTGAATACCTATGCCTTTTGATCGTGCAAAAGATTCGGCTTGTTTTATGAGATCCCGGTCATAGGTTTCACTCATGTCCGGGAACCTGGCGCCGAATTCCGGGTGATGCTCCCCGATCAGTGGATTGGGGATGAGGTTGATGTGATCAGTGATGATCATCAGATCGCCGATTTTATAATCCGGGTTGACGCCCCCGCTTGCATTTGATACGAACAGGTGTTTAATACCAAGCTTTTTCATAACCCTGACAGGGAAAGTTACCTGCTGGGGGGTGTACCCCTCATAAAAATGGAATCTCCCCTGCATGGCAAGTACTTTTTTATCACCGATCTTACCGAATATCAAGCGTCCGTGATGACCCTCGACAGTCGATACCGGGAAATTAGGAATGGATTCATAATCCAGAGATAGTACCTGTTCAATCTCAGACACCATGCCGCCAAGTCCGGTCCCAAGAATAATACTTGTCTCAGGAAGGAAATCAGTCTTACTTCTTATGTAGGATACTGTTTCTTCTATTGTTTCTAACATAGTTGAGGATCAGTTGATTAAAGTTATTGGTATCTTCATTAATAAAATCAATTTCCAGGGGTACATAATACATCCTTGATTTAATACCATTTTGTATATCGCTAAATCTTTGAAGACGCATGGCATCCTTTTCAGTAGTAAAGAAAAACTTCTCTTCCCCTTCCATATCCATGAACCTTTGGCTTATGGCAGAAATATCTTTTTCCCTGTAATAGTGATGGTCGGGGTAATGAATTTCTTCGATTTTTGGAGAAATACTTCTCAGGTATTTTTTATAATGCCTGGGATTGGCAATACCCGCTACCATCA
>CAZILN010000335.1:0-6755 GCA_964540005.1 uncultured Bacteroidaceae bacterium
TTTTCAACCTGACACCACGAAGTTGTGTAGTTGAATTCCTCTACCTTTTCTTATATGATATACTATATATTTTTTCAACCTGACACCACGAAGTTGTGTAGTTGAATTTTCTCTACCTTTTCTTATATGATATACTATATATTTTTTCAACCTGACACCACGAAGTTGTGTAGTTGAATTCCTCTACCTTTTCTTATATGATATACTATATATTTTTTCAACCTGACACCACGAAGTTGTGTAGTTGAAAAAATATATAGTATATCCCTCTCACTTCATCGCTATAGCAGTGATTTCGACCACAGCTCCCATAGGAAGCCGGGCAGCTTCCAGCGTAGCCCTGGCGGGAGGATCCTTATCAAAGTAAGCGCTGTAAACCTCATTGAAAGCCCGGAAATTGTCCATGTTATCCAGGAGGCAGTTACACAGGACCACATCCCTGCGTGAATAACCGGCAGCACTCAGTACGGCATCGATATTCCTGAGCACCTGTGTGGTTTGTTCCTTAATATCTCCCTCTATCAGTTTATTGGTTTCGGGATCAATTGGGATCTGACCTGATACAAACAGAGCGCCATTAATGTCAATGGCCTGGCTGTATGGCCCGATCGCCTCGGGAGCCTTGCTTGTTGCAATAACTTTCTTCCTCATGTGATGTTACATTTTTGTTAGTAGAAATATAAAGGAATTTATTGGCAGATGCAATTTTTTTTTAAGCTGTTAGAAATTATCATACCAGTTATCTCCTTTTTCATATTTCAGATCACGAAGGACAGCTGATTTGATATTGATCTGGAAGGAATAAGAACGGAAATATCCGAAAGGCACAATGGTTACATTCATCTCCCAGCAATGCAGGTCGCGATAGACACTGAGATTGGTAGTGCTCATTTTCTTTGCCTTAAAATCATATCCCGAATTAAAGCCTATCTTCCAATTGGGTGTCAGGCTGAAATCACCCCTGAACCGAACTGACTGGACTATATCAGGTTCAACACCTTGTTTGTTATACCGGAAATTATAATCCGCACTGAATGACCAGGGTATATTAAAGTCAACATAACCGCCATAATAAATATCATCTTCAAAATAAGTTGGAGGACGCTCTGTACGGGCAGTGGGATCATTTCCCTGGTCTTCAAGTGATCCGGCAGCCCCCGTTTTGGTTTCTCCCTGACCGGATTTAAAACTGGTACCCACTGCAAAATCAAAACTTGACATGCGCAGCAATTGTCCCCTGCCCTTGTAAAGGGACCTGTTGATGTTTGAATACCTGCCTGTTGTGGATTCCACATAATCATAAGGGTCAAATACCCCGCCAAACTTCAGACTTAACCTGTTCTTAAAGAATCGCGTATTGCCATTCATCCTGATAGGATTCCATTTAAGAGAATCCTTGAATATTCCGTAATTAGTAGTAAAGGAAAGATTATCCAGCAGTTTTACTTTCTTAAACTCATCTATAGTATCGGAATCCGGTTTAAGTTTCATTTCTATATTGTTTCTCAGTGATAAATTAACTGAACCCGATCGTCCGCTTGGCACAGGTATCCTGTATATTGACTGGTCAAAAAGCCCGTATTCCCTGGTATTTCCAAGTGAATCTATAACTACCTCCTGGTAGTAGTTCGGAACCTTGCCCGCCATATCGGGAACATAACTGAAAGAGGCATTGGGTGTCATTACATGTCGAATTGCTTCTATTTTCGATTGAGGCCTGAACTGAAAGGTTCCGTATATTTTCGGACTGAAATTCACACTGATGGAAGGTACATAAGCGTGGGCATATTTTAAGCCGGGTATTGTATCTATTAAAAAGGTATCGGTGCGGATATCGGTGTTGGGATAAACATAATCTTCAATATACTGCGGATTAATTGAATTGGTAAATAGTACTCCTGTATACCGCACACTTGGAGCAATGGTAAAAAAGTTAAGTGCTTTCAGACTCAGGCTGGCAGGTATGTTATGCTGGTAAGCTTTGTCAAAGTCGTCCCAGGTGGAATTGAAAAGATCATCTTCATGGGTATCCAGCCTGTTTTCAAGACTGGAAGTATAGGATAGCTGCAGATCTTCCCAGAACCGTGTCTTTCCGGTTTTGTTCTTCCTTCGAAAAGGATATATCCTGTTCATATTCAAGCTCATCTGGGGCGATTTGAGACCTATTTGTTTGGTCTGGCTGTTTTGATTGGCATTCAGGCTCCCCGACAGGTTAAAGGGTGAATTGGGCCATACCCTGGAATAGTTGATACTTGATTGCTTGGTACTCTGCATCACATTATTAATGTTGCGTGTATGATTTCTGTCATAGCTGGCTGTGCTGAAATTAACACTGGCCCTGAACGACTGGTTGGGATTGGATTTAGGATCTTTATTGTGGCTCCAGTTTATGGCAAAGTCCTTGGATTTTGAATACCCGCTTTCCTGCCATTTGGGCGCTTCCGGTATACCTTTTTCCCCGGTGATATTCTGTGCATACTTAAGCATGAGGTTCCCGCTGAACCGGTACCTGGCCCTATAATTCGAACCCAGGCTTGCAGCCCATGTCCCATTAGTGTATATATCCCCCTGCAGTTTCAGGTCAAAATACTTGCTGGCGGCAAGGTAATAGCCCCCGTTCCTCAGGAAATATCCCCTCCTTGATTCCTCTCCGTATTGCGGCATCAGTATCCCTGATTTATTGGTTTTCGTGTTCGGGAAGAAACCAAAGGGAATGCCTATAGGCAGGGGAACATCTGCTACAACAATATAGGCCGGACCGGAGACAATTTTATCATTGGGTATGGAAACTGCTTTTGTCAACGCAATATAATAATGTGGATGAGGGGCGTCACAGGTAGTATATTTACCGTTTTTTATATGGATGTGTTCATTGGGATGGCGTTTGGTAGTTGAACTGTGAAGGTAGCCTCCCTCCTGCTCCGTGAATATTTCCTTTATAAGCCCCTTTTTTGTTCTGAAATTATAATACAAGGTCTGGGATTCAAATTTCTCACTCCCTTCTGCAAATACTGGTTTACCCTGCAAAGTGCCGGTGCTGTCAGGAACACCTTCGGCAAAAACCGTTTCATTGGTCATATCAAACTCAATATAATCGGCATCAAGGATTATATTATTGTACTGTATATTGGATTTATTATACAGGTACACTTTTTTATTACTTAATGAATATACAATGGAATCCGTAGACTTGTATTTCACAGGGGCGTCAAGTGCCTGTGATGACGAGCTTGCCTTTATGGTATCACTGCCTGATGTAAGTGAATCTCCGGTAACAGTGCTGTCTCTTAGTGCCCTGAAGTTAAGCGGATCCGTTGGATCTATTGCTGAAGCTATACTGTCATCAGCCGGTATGGAAATACGCATAGCAGTTGTTTCCGGGACAGCAGGAGGTTCCTGGGAGCGGGCAGTAAAAGGAATTATTAACAAAATGCCCGGGATAAAAACATATTTCTGCAATTTTCTATACAAGTTTTATATACTATTTTTGCAGAGATCCGGTTACAGTTGAAAGGGATCAGTGATACCTGAAAAATGTTAAAAGTAAATAAAATACTTCTTCAATGCCATACAGCCAGCCAGTTTCGCTGATTAATAAACGGGTAATCCTTCATATTCTTATACTCATCTGTTCATTGATCTTATGTGGATCGGTTTATACGGATGGCGGGACCAGGGATAAGGTTAAGGTCGTGGTGCTCGATGCCGGACATGGCGGGAAGGATCCGGGCGCCCTTGGCAAGAATTCTCAGGAGAAAGATATTGCACTGTCAATCATCCTGAAACTGGGAAAATACATAGAAGAGAATCATAAGGATGTCAAGGTAATCTATACCCGGGACAAGGATGTGTTCATCCCCCTGCATAAAAGGGCAGAAATCGCCAATCAGAACAATGCCGATCTGTTCATTTCCGTTCATGCCAACTGGTGGAAGGTTGCCAGTGTATCCGGGGCAGAAACCTTCGTTATGGGAGCCAGTAAGAACGAAGATAACCTGCAGGTGGCCATGCTCGAAAACTCGGTGATCACCCTGGAAGAGGATTACACAACAAATTATGAAGGATTTGATCCCAATTCGGCAGAATCCTACATCATGTTTAATTATATGCAATACACCTATCTTAACCAGAGCGTGCATCTTGCATCATTCATACAGGATCAGATCAGGGAACGTGTCAAGAGAAAGGACAGGGGTGTCAAGCAGGAACGGTTTATTGTTCTCTGGCGCACCACCATGCCAAGCGTACTGGTTGAGACGGGCTTTATCTCTAATGCCGCCGAAGAAAGGTACCTGATGTCAGAGAACGGACAAACCTATATAGCCTCTGCTATTTACAGGGCTTTCAGGGATTACAAAACTTCAATAGAGAACAAGAGTAATTTTGATACAGGGATGGTCCGGACACAGCAGAACCAGGATGAATCCGAACTACCCGAAGAATCTCTGGTATATTTTATGGTTCAGATAACTACCTCCAACAAGTCAATACCTCTTGATTCCGACCTGTTCTCCGGACTTAAGAATGTCTCTGAATTCAGGACTGAAAATTATTATAAATATGCTACAGGAAAGGCAGGCACCTATTCGGAGGCCGCAGAGCTAAGAAAACAAATTCAGCAGCGATTTAAAGATGCATTTATTATTTCGGTGAGAAGCGGAGAAATAATCCCCTTGAAGGAGGCCATTAAAAATTTAAATAACTAATTTAGTCCGAATAAAACGAACAATTTAAACGTGTGAAACTATCCATAGAAGTTAAAATTGGAATAATTGCGGTGGTGGCTATTGCAGTAACCTACTGGGGACTGAATTACCTGAAGGGCAGAAATGTCTTAAAATCCTTTGATGAGTACACTGTCTTTTATGATGATATAACAGGATTGGAGGTTAACAGTATCATATTTCTCAGCGGGTACCGGATCGGACAGGTGAACGACATATATTTCAATCCGGACAAGCCGGGTGAACTGGTTGTGAAGCTGGGTATCAGGAAGAACTATAAAATTCCGAGAAATTCAGTAGCCGAATTATACAGTGCTGATCTTATGGGGACAAAAGCCATCACCATCCGGCTTTCGGATAGCTTAGATTTTCATGAACCGGGAGATACCATGAGCTCACTGATCAAACCCGGATTGACAGATATGCTGGCAAAAGAGATAATACCGATTAAAGATAAGGCCGAAGAATTATTAACAGCAATTGACTCATTCATAATCGGCCTGAATTATATTTTTGATCAGGAAACAGCAAATGACCTTAAGTCAAGCATAACTCAACTGGGTAATGCCAGTAAGGAAATAAACATCATGTTACAGGAGGACGGAAGGCTTAATAAAATAATCGCTGACATTCATTCCATTACTACAAACATCCGGAATCATAATGATGAGTTAGCCCTGGCAATGGGAAACATTGCAAATATTTCAGATTCCATTGCCCAATCTGAGCTGAAGTCTGTAATTAACAACACCAACGAAACACTGAAATACTCTCACAGTATTCTCAAAAAAATTGATTCCGGTGAAGGAACTATCGGCATGCTGGTTAATAACGACAGCCTGTATAAAAGTCTTGAAGCCACCTCTACTGATCTTGACCGGCTGCTTAAAGACCTGCAGAAAAACCCGAAAAAATATATACATTTTTCAGTTTTTGGTGGAAGAAATAAGTAGTGCATTCAGCTCATTAATTGTCAATTTTCAAAAAATGTTTTTCGCCCTGGTTTTTCTTTTGATAAAGCACCATATTTTTTGACGAAATTTTTTGTTTTTTTTTTCAAACCTGTCCTAATTATTCAATTAATATTTTATAAATAATTGCTAAACAATTTATTAAGGCCAAAAGCTGTTATTTGACTGACAATCAGCTTTTTGTATTTTTTTTCATTTTTTTTCAAATGATAAAATCTTGATACTAAAACCAATACATTTATTTCAGAAAAAACAAGACCCCAGCTACTTTTTTTTTAGCGTTTTTTTCACAACCTTAGCTTAGAGGAAATACGTGGTATAATTTATCTAAATCCTAAAAAAGTATATCTACAATGCACACAGAAGTTTGGAGCAGATGTCTCAGTATTATCAAAGATAACGTTCCTTCCATCAGCTACCGGACTTGGTTCGAACCTATTATACCCTTAAAACTCGAAAATAACATTCTAACCGTTCAGGTGCCCAGCCCTTTTTTTTATGAATATCTTGAAGAACAATACATAGATATACTCAGGAAGGTCCTCAGGAAGGAATTAGGATTTGACGCCAAGCTGGAATACAATGTTATCATGGATAATAACGGGCATTCTCATGCCAAACCATACACGGTAAAACTGCCTGCCCGTAATCAGAAGGAACTCAGGAACAAGCCCGTTTCCGTACCTATTGATACCGAAGTAGCTACGATTAAAAATCCCTTTATTATTCCGGGATTGAAAAAGATGAACATCGATCCCATGCTGAATCCCGATTATTCATTTTCGAATTTTGTTGAAGGGGACTGCAACCGGCTGGCCAGGTCAGCCAGCTATGCCGTCTCTAATAATCCTGGCGGAACAGCATTCAATCCCCTGCTTATTTACGGGGAATCCGGTCTGGGTAAAACACATCTGGCACAGGCAATCGGTATCCAGGTAAAAGAAAAATTTTCTGAACGCACCGTTCTGTATGTTAATGCCAACAAGTTCCAGACGCAGTTTGTCGATTCAATACGCAATAACAATAAGAACGATTTTCTTCATTTTTACCAGATGATAGA
>CAZILN010000336.1:0-2654 GCA_964540005.1 uncultured Bacteroidaceae bacterium
GTTTATGCCATACTCATTTCTCAGGATAACCTCGGTCCGTCCCTTGGTGATCCCTGTACCTCTTTTGGTAGTAATGGCAATTACTCCATTACCCGCACGGGAACCGTAAAGGGCGGCAGCTGAAGCTCCTTTAACAACTTCCATGGATTCAATATCATCCACGTTGATATCTGCCATGGTGCCTTCAAGAATGGCACCATCCAGAATTATAAGCGGAGCCTGAGATCCGGAAATCTGAGTTGCGCCACGAACCAGGATAGTAGAAGCTGAACCCGGTTCACCGTTCGGTCGGATAACCGTAACACCGGATACTTTCCCCTGAAGGGCATCAGCAGCTGATCCGGCAGGCACCTCACTGATTTCATCAGCATTTACCTTCTCAACGGATACTGCAAGCTTCCTCCTGGGAGTCTCACCCGCTACACCTGTAACAATTACCTCGTCTAAGCCGAGATAATCCAGGGACAGGACAGCATCCACAGTAGTATTGCCTGCAATGGCTACCTCCGCAGTCCTCATTCCAACAAAGCTGAAGATCAGTGCAGTTGCATTCTCTGGAACATCCAACTCATAGACACCGTCAACATCAGTAGCAGTACCTATGGTTGTTCCTTTGACTACAACTGACACCCCGGGCAGAGCGACCCCATCATCAGCACTTGTTACAGTACCGGTTAAATGTATGGTCTGGGCAAATAACCCAGAGAATACAAATACCGACAATGCCAGTATAACTGTAAATCTTTTCATAGATAAAAATTTTAGGTTTACAAAAAGTGGTTAAAAAATAATTATTCATGGGCTCAAAACTAAAAAAAATTATTTAAAACAAAAATAAATTGATTCAATATTGAAGATGCCTGAAAGCAGCATTATAGCTGTATTAAGGAAGAGGAGGTATATAATCCCTTTAAATATGGGGATTGCAGAGGCCATGCCTCTGAAATGACTGTAAATACTGGTAGTTCATAAATATTGAACACCAAATCAATTTAGAGTCATTCTAAAGCTTGTTTTCAACTAAGTTAAGAATCTCTGATTCAGCATTTTCGGCACTTTTTTGCAGTATTTCAGCCTTTTCAAGCACCGCTTGGACAAAATCCCTGTCTTTCAGGCCGGAAGTGTTAATTTTCACATTTAAAAATGCACCTTTTACTGCTGATCTTAATGCCAGTGCCCCCACACCTGCATCCGAAACCGAATTAGGATTACCAATCTCAGCCATAGCCCTGACGACTGCCAGGGCCTCGCAGGCCACTTCCATGATCCTGAAAGGGACCATAATGGCGTTCTTTGTAGCCGATTCAATACTTACTTCCCGTTTTGATCGCTCTTCACCGGTGGATTTTGGAAGTGACCAGGCATCTATTATAGCATTAAAGGCTTTTGTATCACGGTCGATGAGAACCAGCAGCTCTTCCTGGTATTGCTTACCCTTCTCTGCCCAATCAGAAAACTCTTCCCAGCGTTCATCCCAGCCTCGTTTGTGTGACGACAGGTTCGCCACCATGGTTCCCAGGGCCACTCCCAGTGAACCGATGCAGGCAGAAACCGAGCCACCCCCGGGTGCAGGAGATTCGGAGGCTGTCTCGAATACAAAATCTTCCACCGACAGGTCTTTGAGAAGGCTTTCAGCCTGATCCGCTATCATATATTCGATTATCTTCTCTTCGGGTTTAAAGGGATACAGGTCGTCAAGTCCAAGTGATTTGACAGCTATCTTTATCAGTTCCCGGTCAGATACACCGGATGAACGTTGTTGCTTACGAAGGAAATACCTTCCTGCATCCAGCATGGCCTGCAGCGGGACCAGTCCCACCAGCTCGGATCCTGTTACTCTTATCCCTCTTTCTGCTGCCTTGAGACACACCTCATCAAATGCCTGATGTATGGAGGTTATGCTGAGGTTGGTCAGGTTGATCGATATCTGCGCAATACCGTATTCCCCGATATACCAGCCTATGGCTTTTACTGCCTTAAGCGAACCGGGAATCATAACCGGCCTGCCCTTATCATCCTTCACGATCTCACCTGTCAGGGGATGGCCTTTTCGCTTGACCCTTCCCCTTTCGCGGATATCGAAGGCTATGGCATTGGCCCGGCGGATAGACGTAGTATTCAGGTTGATATTATAAGCAACCAGGAAATCCCTGGCTCCTACCGCAGTTGCACCTGAACGGGAATTGAGTTTACCCGGACCAAAATCAGGTTTCCATCCCGGGTCTTTAAGTTTATCGGACAATCCTTCATACTCACCCGATCGGACGGTTGCCAGGTTTTTACGTTCCTCCGACAATGCTGCGTTCTCATAACAATAGACCGGTATCCCGAGTTCGGTCCCTATTCGCTCAGCCAGCCTTCTCGCATGCTCAACCACTTCGTTCATGCTGATACCTGAAACCGGGACCAGCGGGCAGACGTCTGTGGCACCGAAACGAGGATGTTCTCCCTTATGTTTGCTCATGTCAATCAACTGTGAAGCTTTTTTCACTGCCAGGAAAGCAGCGTCTATAACGGCTTCGGGGGTTCCGACAAAGCTTACCACTGTACGGTTAGTTGCTTTTCCAGGATCAACATCGAGAATCTTTGCCCCTTCCACTGATTCGATTTCATCGGTGATCTGCCGGATTACTCCCATATCTCTTCCTTCACTG
>CAZILN010000337.1:0-26746 GCA_964540005.1 uncultured Bacteroidaceae bacterium
GCGGGGATTTCTCCGGATTCATACTCGAGAAGGTCTATATCCTCCGGATTCAGGTTATGGACAGAGGCGATATAATCAGCGTTTATTTTATCCCGGATGTTATATATCCCCCAATAGGTCCCATTCAGGAATACTACTGAAGGCAGATAAGCCTGGCAGTCTATATCGATTTTATTGATAACCAGTGTGTGCTGCATGGCATCCCTGAAGATTGTACTGCGATTATCGGGAACTCCTGCATTGCGCAGATAAAGAGCCTTATATGTTTTCAATTCCCTTTGCGGGAATACCTGGTAGTTAATCACATCAGTACCATACCGATCCCTTGAATATAAGGTGAAGGATATCTGCGGGTAAAACAGGGATGCCTGGCCACACAATCTTAATCCTGCATTCATGCTGTATTCCATTTTGTCATCAGCAGAAAAAAGTTCCAGGGTCACAGGAATTTCTCTTCCTTTCATCCTGTTATCGTAAATCCCGTATTGTTCATCCCAGAGTGCTTCGGGAGGGGTAATAATTGATATGACCGGCAGTGAAACATCCTCATCAATGAAATATGTCCTGCTGACAGTGTTGCTTGCCAGTTGTTCTTCCTCAAAGACCCTTGTCCGAAAGACAGTGGTTTTATCAATAATAAGAGGGGTACTGTAGGACTCAGATGTACTTTTTGGTTTTGAGCCATCCAGTGTGTACCTGAATGCAATATCATTTGAGTCGGAGGAAACACTTATAGACATGGGCCCTGCATAGAATCCACTTCCATGGGAAACTTCAGGATCTGCTGCATATTGCAGATTCAGTGTTCCCTGGGTACTGTTTGAAGCTTCCGGTGTAGGTTCTGAAAAATACAGCCAGTTATCAGATCCGTCAGGTTTGCGCCCCATGGAGACATCGCGAAACTGTAAACCGTAATGCACGGAATCAACCAGTACCCCATGCGGATCATAAAGCCCTATGCTTTCTCCTGCCCGGCCCAGTTTAAAGTTCAGGTGGAAATAATCCGTGGTAAAATAGATTTTACCCAAATTTATATCCGTCCAGGACCGCCAGTATGTATTCCCGGGAATATCATCGTACCCGTCTGCCCAGAATAGTACATATCCCTTGGCTTTTATAACCGTACCTTCGGGGATTTCCCATCTGAGTGGATTCTCCGGGTCATCTGTAAGAAAATAACCCCCGATATCTGCATCGAAGCTCTCGTCATTATATAATTCAATCCAGTCCGAATAATCTTCAAAATCAACAATATCTGCGTTGATAGACACATTGGAAGCAAGAAACTCATTGATATAGATCATGGGATTTTCCTGTCCTAATAAATCGCACAGGAAATTAAGGCCTAATAATATGATTATCAGGTTTTTAATGGCTTAACGATTTTGTTTTTTGTCAAGTCAAATAGACATGTAATATCTAGAAAAAAAGTAAGAAATCCATGCACAGAAGGGAATAATAACACTTAGAATTTAACAAAAGCCCTCACAGGAAAGGAGCCAAGTCCTTTTATCTTCTGGGGCACCGCAAAGAAACTGAACCCCTTATCGGGCAAACTGTGCAAATTGGTCATATGCTCAATAACATAGATACCGGCACCAAGGAGGATGGTATGTGCTGGACGTGCCGGATCATTGATATCATCGATATTGTAGGAGTCTATTCCTACCAGCTTTACTTCACGGGATACAAGGAAAGCTGCTGCTTCCTCAGTGAGAAAGGGGTGATGGCCCGAGAAATATTCCGGGCTGTTCCAGTATCTGGAATATCCGGTATGGATCAGCACGGCCATTCCTTTCAGTTTTCTGTCAGCAGGGAAGAAGGAGGTATCAATTATTCTTTCATCAGGACCGGGCATGCTGATCACGATACCCGGGATACCTGCAACATCTTCAAGTTTTATCCCCGACAGATCCGTGCCACCTTCATACCGATGGAAAGGAGTATCAAGGTAAGTCCCGGTATTTGCAACCATATTAATCCTTCCAATATGAAATTCAGTGCCATCAGCATAATGCCGGCGGGAATCTGCCCTGCTGAGGAAGTCGGATATTCCCGGTCCGGGTATCCCATGGTAGGTTGACATACCGTCTTCAATTGTATGGCTCAGGTCAATATATCTGCTTGTTTTGTTCATATATGGCAGGCCCGCATTATGGTAGTTACGAAAATGAAAGTTACAAATTTTTGTTAAATGTTACCGGAATGGCTTTATAATATGAAAAAGTACACCATATTTGCATATTAAAATTCTAAAATCTTAAAAAAATCTCGATAATGGCAGTTAAAATATCAATGTGGTGGAAGGCCATGAGGGTCATTCCAAGGCTCTCAAAAACTGAATGGGACGGTCTGGATGTAATCTCAAAATGGCTGGTTTCAACGCGGGCAGCCGTGTTTATTATGACGGAGATCTCCTGCATAATCGGTGGTATACTGGCCTACAGGAACGAGTCCTTTTCATTGCTGTACTTCGAACTTGCACTGATAGGGCTGATATTTGCTCATGCAGCTAACAACCTTATCAATGATTATGTTGACCATAAAAAGGGAATTGACAAGGACAATTACTACCGGGCCCAATACGGTCCCCAACCCCTGGAACATGGACTAATGAGCATGAAGCAATTCAGGAGGTATCTCGGGATTACCCTGCTGGTTGCCCTCGCGGCCGGTGCTTACCTGGTAGTGGCAACTGGTATGACTGCACTCATTTTATTGCTGGCCGGTTTATTGTTCCTGCTGTTTTATACATGGCCGCTGAAATATGTGGGTCTGGGTGAACTCACGGTAATAATTGTCTGGGGACCCCTGATGATAGGAGGGACCTATTTTGTTACCACAGGAGGCATATGGAGCTGGGATGTTGTTGTTATCAGCCTGGTATATGCCCTCGGACCAACAACGGTCCTTTTCGGGAAACATACTGATAAACTGCTGGAGGATAAGAAAAAGAAGGTATATACCCTTCCGGTGATACTCAAAGAAAAGGTAGCCCGGTATACTACCATAGGATTATGGGCTTCTCAATATCTACTTGTAGGGATAATGATCGTTTTCAATATGATGGGACCGGCTATGGCAGTTGTACTGCTGGCATTTCCAAAATTTATCTGGGCAGCAAAAGTCTTTTCGAAGCCGAGACCGACTGAGGAGCCACCCGGACTGGACAAAGATACCTGGCCGTTATATCTGTCTGCCCATGCCTTTGTCTATAACAAACGCTTCGGGTATCTCTTTTTGCTTGGATTGATCACCGATGTAGTACTGATCAAGACTGGTGTATATTAGTCCCGGTTCAGGAATCTGATCTTCTGGTTTTGCCTGTGAATCATGAATTGTGAGGCCAGTAATACAAGGACAGCAAAGGGTAGGATGATCCCGGTTAATGCGCCTATATAGCACTGAAATCCTATAATTACATGAAATCCAGGAAGTTATTTTTATTGATTAGTGTAAAACTTGCATTACTGTAAGTTTCCATCCATCTTTTTGGAGGGCGCACAGCAGTTTTATTATATTTAATTTCAAATCCTGACAGATTTCCTTCTTTTTCTTCAATGTAATCGATTTCTGCTGAATGCAGATCACGCAGTTTGCTTTTGTGCCGTATATCTGCCACTTCAGTTTTGAAATAGGCTTAGAACCCGTTATCATACCGTTGCTGTTTGATCTGAATTCTATGAACATCTTCAGGCTGGCAAAGATGCTGTCATATATGGGTAAGGGATAGGTTTTTATACTGATGTCAATATCCGGAGTAGGTTTGACTTCAACATAGGCAGTATCGTATGCGTGACAAGCATTTTGATCAGTAACATCCTGATTTAATTGAGACTAGAATTAAGGCAGATATGTTGCATTCTTAACTAACTCAGGATTCTGATTCTTCAATTTTCTTATGCATTCGGGTTACCCATTCCTTGTCCATCTTTACTAGCCGGTTTTTCTTCAGGTTTTCTTTCATGATCCATAGGATGTCGGGATCGTTCAGGTGCAGTAAATCCCCGAAAACCGGTTTGCCGGCTTCAGGATGGATTGATATAACCACACTCCAGCAATAGGCCAGCCCTTTCCTGAGGATCCTGAAATCCTCTTCCTGGCGGTTCTCAACCTCTATTATTGAACGGGTAATGTAATCAACAATAGCCAGAACTTTTATGGAATTCATTACCGGTTCCAGACAGCCGGGATGGGAAAGTCCTGCAACTATTGCCCTCTGTTCAAGGAAACTGCCCTTAGCCCAGTCAATAATATTATCAATAACCAGATCCAGGTTGTGCTCGCTGCAGATCTGCAAGGCCCAGGCAACGGCTTCACGTATCCGCCAGCGAGGATCGCCAGCCAGCTCCCTGAGGGTTTCATAGTATTGAGCCTGTCCTGATACGATCAGCTTACCCAGCCCGGCGGTACCGCAGAATGCCAGGAATTCACCCGGACTGTCAACCGGGGCCTGAACGGGTGTTATCTCAATATAGCGTAAAAATGTTGCTTCGTCTCCTGCTTCGATAAATGCCTGCATAAGCTCCAGATTGGCACGCGGACCAGGGAGGTTGGAATTGGCCAGTAAGTATTCATCCCAGTGATCAAGCTTCTTTAATTCTTGTTTGTAATATTCTTTTTTTGACATAAGGGGGAGCAGTTAATCTTATTTGAAACATATGAGATTCATATATAGAATTGTTAAGAGGATGTGATAGTCTTATGTATAAAACAAAATTGAGATATAATCCACCACAGAACCTGAAGGCGCTGTTTTTCCGGAATTCCCGCGTGCCAGGATGGTGGATTTGGGCTGATCGCTTACCAGCTTTGAATACTCGATAAGGGTCATGATCGGGCCATAACCGCAAACAGAAATGTTATTTTCCAGTACGTTAATATACAGGCGGTCTGAATTGAGGTTTTTTATTTCCTCCAGTACCAGGTCGTCCTGTTGTTCTCCATAGCGGGGTTCTACATAATGTGAAAAATCTGAGGAAGCCAGCACCAGGACCTTCTTTTCCAACTGTTGTTGAACGGAATGTATCTTTCCCGCTACTTCCCGGGCTGTTTCAGGGTTCTGCCGGAGGATGCAAACCGGTACTATCTTAAAGGGATAATCACACCAGTGCTGCAGGAAGGGGAGCATGACCTCGGCAGAATGTTCACGTCGCTGGGCAAGATCAGAGACCGGGAGGTTCATGGCCTCAATGAATTCAGTGTCCAGGCCAACCTTCCCCAGCGGGGTTTCCCAGAAATCGCTGGAATCTGCTTCAGCATAAGCCCCCAATCCGGAATGATTCGGGTTAACAATAACAATGGTATCGTACCTGTTCCCTGACTGTTTGATGATCTCAAAGAAGTGAACCGCCTCATAACCGGAATAGATATACCCGGCATGAGGAACCACTCCTCCTATAATTGACCTGCTTGCCAGGGAGGTATCGATCTTCTTTTTTTCTGATTTATGCAGTTTCTCCAGGAGTTCATTTATTGCATGAGCCGATCCCGGATAGAATGATCCTGCAACGGAAGGCTGACGGGTTTTCATTTGATGGTATTTATGGGTGTTACATCACGAGGTTCGATATTTTATGACCACATTTCTGACAGCTGCCTGAACCTGCCAATCCCGAAGTGACAGTATTATACCCGGCGCGGGAGATCAACAGATTGCCGCACTGCGGACAATAGGTATTCTGCCCTTTCGTTGACGCGATGTTCCCGAGATACACGTAATCCAATTTCTCTTTTGCTGTTTCAAACATCTTTGTCATTGTACCGGAGGGAGTACTGTCAATTCTCATTTTGTGATGAGGGAAATACCTGGATATATGCAATATGCTGTCCTCCCCCAGTTCCTCACTGATCCAGCCTATCATCTCTCTGAATACATCCACATCATCATTCAGTCCGGGTATAACCAGGTTTGTAATCTCCACATGTTTTTTATACTGTTTCAGTAGCTGAAGGGTTTCCAGGACAGGATCCAGCCGGGCCTTTGAATGGTTTTTATAAAAATCATTCCTGAAGGCTTTCAGGTCAATATTAAAAGCATCCATGAAGGGGATCAACTGTGCCAGTGGTTCAGGATTGATGAAACCATTGGATACCATAGCTGTCTTCAGATTACTTAATTTTGCCTTTTCAGCGATCTCCAGCATATATTCAAAATATACTGTTGGTTCATTATAGGTAAATGATATACCTATGTTTCCCGGTTCATCAGAAGCCATGTCAACCACGCTATCTGCTGAATAATTCCTGAACCAGTGAAAAGTGTCAACAGTAGCCTGCGAAATGGAGCAATTCTGGCAGAAACTGCACTTCAGGTTGCAGCCAATACTTCCTATAGACAAAATGCTGCTGCCCGGATAAAAATGGTACAGGGGTTTCTTTTCGATGGGATCATAATTAAGTGAAGAAACCTGCTCGTATGTCTCGCTGTACAGTATGCCACAAAGGTTTACACGTACTCCGCAGGTCCCCCGTTGTCCGTCTTTTATCATACAGTTGTGTGGACAGAGAGAGCAAAGTACATTGCCATTTTTGAGCTTCTCGAAATAAAAGGCAGTCTTCATACCGGGACAGTCAATACTCCAGACAAAATTAATTTTTACAGAGGGAAATTACGAAATATCCGGGAGAGTATTCCTTACCAGTTGAGCAGTGACTTCACTGATGCCTGAAACCGCATTTTTAAATGCCATTTCTTCTGAACCAAAATGGTCCTTTAAGGAGGATATGGCTATTATTCCTGTATCCGCAGGCAAATCAGATATGGTGTTCTGGCCGCATACTACCAGGACAGGCTTTTTGTACTTCGAAGCCAGGCTGCACACCCCGTCAACCACCTTCCCCCGGAAGGTCTGCTCATCAACCTTCCCTTCACCGGTAATGATCAGGTCGGCCCGTTTTAGTTGTTTCTCAAATCCAGATTGTTCCATTACAATTTGAATACCCGGGAATAATTTTGCTTTAAGAAATACAATGCTACCGGCACCCAATCCGCCAGCAGCCCCGGCACCGGGAACATCTGCAATGTCCATCCCCAGCTGTTTCCTGACCACCCTGGCAAAGTTTATAAGCCCCAGGTTCAGCAGATCCAGTTCTTCCTGGGAGGCTCCTTTTTGCGGACCGTATACATAGGCGGCTCCCCGCTCACCATACAGAGGGTTATCGACATCACAGGCAACCTGTACATCAACCATATCGAAGATCTTTGGAACCTGAGATGTGTCGATCCTGCAAATCCTGATCAGGTTTTTACCAACCGGATCCAGGATTTTCCCTTCCTCATCGAGAAAGTGATAACCAAGTGCCGAGGCCATACCGATACCCGCATCATTGGTGGCGCTGCCTCCGATGCCCATAATGATCCTGAATACCCCTCTTTTCATTGCGTCCTGTATCATTTCACCCGTACCGTGAGTTGAAGTATGGTAACAATTTTGCTTCTCAGGGGCAAGCACCCTGAGTCCGGATGCAGCCGACATTTCAATGTAAGCGGTTTGCCCGTCCCCGGATATTCCGTACTCAGCTTCTACGGGCTCAAAGACCGGGTTGTTAACGGTAATACTCACAAGCTGTCCGTCGTTGTGAAGCGTGAGGATCCTGGCTGTCCCGTCACCTCCATCGGCCAGGGGGAAGGAAATGATTTCGAGTGACGGATCGACTGAGGCTATGCCTTCTGAGATCGCCAGGGTTACCTCTTCAGCGCTCAGTGATCCTTTGAATTTATCCGGTGCGATGAGTATTTCCATAAGATTTTTATAATCTTTAATTGGCTACTATTACGGATTATTCCTTGAATCTGCCGTCTGATTTGAGCTGGTCCATTTTATCAATTTTATCAGTTAGCCAGCCTATCCTGACTTTTGTACTTTTATCAAATTTCGGAATATATGGTTTAATATCAAGTAAGGGTGTCCCGTCTACCATATCAGGATTTTCAAAAAATAATGTATACCCTTCTATCCGTATTAATCTGACTATGGAAAGCCCGATCTGATTCGGGCGTCTTGGGGCCCTGGTTGAGAACAGTCCTCTATATGTTTCATCCAGGAATGGTTTAACCCTGAGTTCATATCCTGATGAAAGATGGAAATTGAAAATCAGGTAAATATGAGAAAATCCCTCCAGATCCTTGAGCCCTTCCCGGTATTGAGGTTCCAGCTCAATATGACCCATAGTTCCTTTAGCAGCTTTCGATTGTATGGGCACATCTTCTATTGATTTATAAGGAGAATGAATGATCCCGATGGGAGACAAGACGATTTCGTTCATGATCATATATTTTTCAGAACCAGTAACCAAGGTGCAGGTAAAATAATAGTTCATCCCTCAGGTTGGAACTCATGAAAGTAATCTCTACCGGTCCGATTAAACTGTTGTTTCCAAGTGTCAGTCCGGCCCCGTAAAACAGGTCAGGATCGGCAACCTGGTCAGCCAGGGTCCACGACGCGTTACCTATGTTTGTCCTGATGGCGATGTAATTCTGTTTCCATACATTATATTGCAGATCCAGGCGTAAGATAGCTACATTCCTGCTGATTTTTTCTGTGAGGTCGAGTCCGACAAAAGGTAACAAACCTTTCCTGTCAGCATTATTCAATCCGCCCATATAGAAATAATATCCGGGAAAGGTGGAGTCGGAGGTAGACATCCCCCCTGATAATCCTGGACGTAATACAAGTTTTTGTCCAATTTTTATTGCCTTTTCAAATTTGAAGGTAAGAAAATGTATGGGCCCGGGGATGGCATTATATATGAACTTATACTCGCTGTGAAACCTGGCTCCCCTGGTAGGATAGAACAGGTGGTCATAAGTATCAAAGTCAATGAATCCGCACAAATTGTAGAGGTTATAATTAGCATCATCGGGAAGAATAGTAGATCCTACTTTAGGCCGTAACAGCAGATACTCGTATTCCAGTCCTACCCCGAATGAATATGAATTGCTGATAATGGAGCGTGTATACAGGCGGGCATCAAAATCAGTATAATCAATTATTGATTCCTTGTGATCATTTTCATAAATATTAACATTGAAATTCTGGCCAGTAACATCCAGGCCAATCCCGGGCTTCCAGCCATTGTTTTTGAAATAACTGGCCATCAGGACAGGATTCTCTCCCAGGCTGGCATTAAATGATAATTTGGAGCCATTAACAAGGAAGTTCCTGAAGGTTGCATTCAGTGAAATTGTGGCCCTGTACTCGTTATTGTAATTTAGGCCTACCCTGAAAAATCCTCCTGCCTCTTCATCTACATTCACCAGTATGCTGGCTTCATCAGGCACAGGTATGCTGGTTTCATCAGGCACAGGTATGCTGGCTTCATGGCCCGGTCCATTTTCCTGCACCGGCATAAGTTCGTATCCTATTTTGTTAAAATACAAACTGGTATAGGCATGTTCAAATGATTTGTACAGGTCGCCGGGAGTGTATTTTTTGGATGCTTCCAGACGAAGTTGTCCGGTTACAAGCTTTTCCGATACTTTCTCTATTCCGTGGATTTCTATATCCTTAATCAGGATAGAATCCAGTGGTTCAAATGAGGGCTTTTTAAAAGGGACATGCTGAATACTGTTCAGGGAATCGGCCAGGGCTTTCAACCGGGGGAGGTATGGTTTTGCAGCATTATATCCCCTGGCGATAAGTGAATCAACTGCACTGAAACTTTGTAATCCATAACCTTCTGTGTCAGGATCGATAAGGATGTCACAGAGAGCCATATTCTTTTCATTGCTCTCCTTGGCATGCATAAATACCGCCTGTTCCATTATTTTAAACAGGTCGGTGATCTCTTCTTTTGTATAGTAGGACATGCTCACATTGACACCTATAATGATATCAGCACCCATCTCCTTTACATTGGCGACCGGGAAGTTATTGGTCAGTCCGCCATCGACCAGCAGCCTCCCGTCAATCATAATGGGATTGAATATAGTTGGTATGGCCATGCTGGCCCTGATAGCCTGTGGCAGGTATCCCTCTCTGAAAACTACTTCTTCACCGGTAGTAATATCAGCTGCAACACATAGGTAAGGGATAGGAAAATCGTTGAAATCCCTAACGTTATAAACATGGGCGCACAGCAGGTTTAACAGGTTCTCAACGTTTTGTCCGGGTATCACCCCGGCAGGCAGTTGCACCCGCCTTTCTCTTATTGGAAATGTAACATAGTACCGGTCAGCATCAGGTTTTTCTTCTATAGACAAATCCCGCCTGGGGATATCATCTGTTATGAACCTGTTCCAATCCTCAGCATTTGCGATTTTCTCGAGACTGTCGGCATCATACCCAATGGCATACAGTCCGCCAATAATACTTCCCATACTGGTCCCACCGATATAGTCGATGGGCAATCCGGCTTCCTCAATGACCTTCAAAGCCCCTATATGTGCGATTCCCTTGGCACTCCCGCCACTCAGGACCAGTCCCACCTTCGGACGCATATTCTCACCCCCGGTATCAGTCTGCTGGGCCTGAAGCTTACAGATTATGCCCATAAGAATTATAAGCAGGAATATGGGTTTTGAAATACTCATTATTGGAGATTATATTCGCACGCCAACTATCAAAATATCATCAATCTGTTCAGCGCCTGTACCTGCTGGTCCGGGTTCAGCCATCCACTTTTGTATGGTATCATCAAGGATCTGTTTCTGATCCGTCATAGGTTTTTTATGGATCTCCTGCAGCAGTTCCTTAAAGCGCTTGTACATGAATTTTTTTCCTTTGGGTCCGCCAAACTGGTCAGGGAAACCGTCGGAAAACATATACAGTACATCACCCTTATCCAACTTGATCATATGGCTGGAAAAATCGTCAGTCCTGGGATAGTATGCCACCGGCATTTTATCGGGTTTTGTCTCCAGAAGTTCATCCTGGCGCATCATATACAGGGGATTATTAGCCCCTGCAAATTCCATCTGGCCTGCATCCATATCGATCACACACAGGGCAATATCCATCCCGTCTTTCTGTTCGCCTTCCTTACCGGTAGACTTGAGGGCATCAATAATATCCTTCCGGAGTTCATTAAGGATCTGATCGGCTTTATTCAGACCATTTTCCTTAATGATCTTGTTCAGGAAACTGACGCCGAGCATACTCATGAAAGCTCCAGGCACTCCATGTCCGGTACAATCAGCCGCAGCTACAACGATCCTGCTTCCGTTATCAGCCAGCCAGTAGAAATCACCGCTCACGTAATGCTGGGGCTTCAACAGGATAAAATACTCAGGGAGCCTTTCCCGCAGGCTGTCTTCATCAGGAAGCACGGCCCTCTGGATCTTTTCTGCATATTGTATGCTGTCTTCTATTTCTTCTTTTTGCTGTGTCAGTATCTTATTCTTTTTCCGGATCTCCTCGGTCCTTTCTTCTACGATCTGCTCCAGCCTTTCGTTCTTTTTCCGAAGCCGGTATTGTCCCAAGCGAACAGCAATAATAATCACCACTACGGCCAGAATGATATACAGGAAATATGCGAGCCGGGTGCGGTACCAGGGCGGACTTATGTTTAATTTATAGGATGAGACGGGACTCTCATTACCGTATATGTTCCTGGCTCTGACCTGGAATTCATAGTTTCCTTCCCGCAAATTAATGTAATCAGCAAGCTTCCTGTTGCTCCATGCTGTCCATTCCTGTCTGGAACCGACCAGCCTCCAGGAATATTCATTGGCCGATTCGTTATGATAGAATGGCATGGAAAACCGGAAGCTGATATCATTACCTGTAAAATCCAGTGCGGGTACTGACTCATCCGGTTGCACTGACCCGGGTAGTGCCGGCATTCCTGGAGTTTCAGGAGAGCTGTACCAGGTACCATTAAATAATGCAGAATCTCCGCTTATAACAACTGAACGTATCTGGGTTTGCAGTTCATGATCCATTTCCCCAAACCGGTTCATGTCATACCGCACCAGTCCTTCAGCTGTACCCAGCCAGAGAATGTTATCCCTGTCAGGAAAAATATAGTTAATTTCACCCATATCTATCATCCTGAAGGGTTGCTGGATCAATTGATCAGGCTGCTCATGAATAATAAGGCTTAGCTCATTATCTATTATAGCCCAGGTCATGTTCGCGTCATCAACAAGGTAGCTGAGAGAACGGTTTATATAATGCTGGTATAAGGTCTTGCCTTCGAAAAATCCCCTGGCCCAGTCAGGATCATCTTTAAGGCTGTCGGGAAGGGATTCAATGGCTGTTTCTTCGTCAATAAATGCCAGAGCTCCTTCACTTGTTCCGAAAATCAGACTGTCATTGAATATAAACGGTTTAATCCATCCGCTTACCAGGCCGTCCGATTCATAATAATTATCAATGGAATAAGAGCCATCAGTATAAACATGTAATCTCAGAACCCCGTCAAGACTGGTACCCAGCCAGAGCTCAATTTCTGAATGCTCAGGCTGAGGATTGGGGGTGATCTGTATCAGACTCTCGAAGATCTCAGGAAAATCTTCTGTAAGCACCCATTCACCTGATTTTCTGAAAGCTTTCAGGGTCATGTTCCCGGCTGCATAAAGCATCCTGTTTTCTTCAGAATACCATAAGGAACGGACATTAAATCCACTGATCCTGAAGAGGATATTATTTTTCAGTGAAAAGAGACCATTGTTGGACCCTATAAGGAGCTCATTATCAATTGATTTTAGGTCCCAAATCTGGTCCTGCAAAGAGTTTATAGCCCGGAATTGCATGGGGTGTGTAAAATTAGTATTCCCGGGACTGACAAATAATCCGGCCGATGTGCCGACATATAAATTATTCCTGTGCCTGGTTATTGTATTGATGCTTCCAGTGATACCAGAATTCTCACTGTAATAAGAATAGGGCGAAGAATAGTCTACACGGCTGATCCCGTTGTTCATTGCACACCAGATCGCATTATGTTTGTCCAGGGTTATAGATTTTACATCATTACCCTGCAGTCCTGCATGAGTGTTAATGACGTTGTTGATATTACCTGATGCATCTGTTATTATCAGTCCTTCACGCAGGGTGTTAAATGCATACTGGTTTCCAGGGAGCTTCAATCCTCCATAGATCTGTGCAGAGATCAGGAATTCATTGTGAGTAGTATTGAGAGGTCTGATACTATTTTGAGATTGATCAGGATCTAAAATGTAGAGACCCTTTTCTTGTGTGGCAATGAGGATTTTTCCGGGTTCATCAAGGGAAATCATGGAGAAGATACCCAGGTTTGCAAAAATGTCACCGTCCTTTACAGGCTGCAGGCTGCCGTTTTCATATTTCATCAGACCTGTTTCACGCTGCCTGACATATAGTTGATCATTCACCACAAAAGCAGTGTGAAATGTTGTCTCAGGATATATTACCTGTATTTCCCCATCCTGATAGATGAACAGGTTTTCAAGGGCCTGGAAGTACACTGTTTTGCCGGAACTCATGGTTTTAGTAATGGTGGAAAAGAACCGGTCCTCTTCTGCCAGTGAATCAGACAGGGAATTATAGTATAGCTGACCGGATTCATCAGGTGCCAGCAATCCGAACTCCCCCTGTGAACCTACATAAACCCGTCCTTTTTCATCAACGCAAAGTGAAGCAATATGAACCCCTTCCCTGACAGGGATAAACCTCCAGCTGCTGCCATCATATTCGAGAACCCCTCCGGCATTCCCGGCATAGATAATATTGCGCTGATCGCAGGCAATAGCCCAGACTTCCGCCTCGTATCCCCGCCCGTAGACCTTATTGTCATAATTGCTGATCGGGATGTTGAGATTCTGGGAGTAGGCAGGTGCCAGGATCAGAACTGGCAATAATATTGAAACAAGAAAGGATGATAGGTTTTTCATTTCCTTTATGAATAGTGGTTCGTCAAAATAGGAGCAAAGAGCTTATCCTAGTTAAATATAATAAATATGTGAGGATTCCGATTGATAATCATGTTTGCGGATTACATGATTTATCTTGCAGGAGCATCAAATACTGCAGGTTTGAGAAAGCAAAAATGGATGGTTTGTGTAGGTTACAGACTACAGTTATTGCTTAATCAGGGATGAAAAATAGCAAGGATATGATCTGCCGGATCCCCTATTCACTCTTTATCCCAAACTCATCCTCGAGGTATTGCATCACGTCTTTCTTGTCGGGTTTGCCGTAGAATTCGTACAGGTAACCCGAGATCTCGTTGACCTTGGCAGCATAGGGTATATCTTCCCTGCCTTCCAGGATGATGGATAATTCAAACTTCAGTATATCCGGATCAGGGAAAAACATGGAGAAGGTGCTTATCGGGGTCGCTCCGTCCGGGGTATAATAGTTCAGGGTCATTTCGGGTTTATCCGGACTGATAATAGGCACATCATCAACGACCAGAACTTCCTTGCGGGCAATAACAAGCTGGTTCTCTTTAAAGGCCAGTTTCTTATTGATCTGTTCCCCCTCATAGGTGTAGGTCAGGAAGAAGAAATTGTTCTCATCCATCGGGAATTTATAGGGATTGACAGCAAGGGCTGCATGCCTGAGTAAAACAAGGGTATCCTTGAAATGATTCTGCAGGTCCTGAACATTATTAAAGGCTCCACCCCTGGTACTGATGTTATTCATGCCCGGCAGGAAATGGGTCTTTGCATTGGCCAGGTCAGCAGTATTATCCGGCTGCAGTATGAACCTTCCTTTTTCCGGGTTTATAACGGCGGCCCTTGAGGTAGGACTCCCAAAGGACAGGTTCTCGTCTTCCGGGAATACATCCCCCTGTGACATGGCATTGCCATTGCTCACATATACAATGGATCCGTTAACCTTAATGACTTTATAATTTATCTGTGCCGCCGAAAGGAAAGGGAGGCATAAGAAGATAATCAGGAATGGAAATGTTTTTTTTGCCATAAGATTGGTATTTAATCGCTAATTGCTGAATAAAATTAGACAGTTAATCACAAAATAGCAAAAAAAAGGCCAATCTTGCTTTATTCATATCGTAAAGAGACTGCCGGGTTGCGCGTGGCGGCACGTATTGCCTGGAAGCTGACTGTAATAAGGGCTATCATGAGGGCTATAAGGGCAGCCAGTATAAAATACAGGGCAGACAGTTCGATCTTATAAGGGAAATCCATCAGCCATTTTCTCATCAGTATCAGAGCAGGGGGGATGGCAATCACATTTGATACCAGGACCAGCATTAAAAACTCATTGGTAATCAGGAATATAATCCTGTTCACTGATGCGCCCATAGTCTTACGAATACCTATCTCCCTGGTACGTTGCTCTGCAGTGAAGGATGCCAGTCCAAGCACACCCAGGCAGGCTATGAATATTGCCAGCAGGCTGAAAATGATGATGAGCCTGAAGAATTCCCGTTCTTTCCGGTACAGGGCTGCAATGTCCTCATCATAGAAGCTGTACTCCCAGTTATACTCTTCTCCCAGCTTATTATACTCTTCTTCCAGGAAACTGAGCGTGCCGGGCATATCATCTGCACTGATCCTGACAGATATCCAGTTTGACCAGAACTGATCAACGAAATAGCATACCGGCTGTATGCTGTTATGAAGGGATTCAAAATTGAAATCCTCTGCCACCCCTACAACAATTCCCCTTCTTTGTTTCCAGTTATTGGTTTTGGGATCTATGGTGCTTGTCTCGAACCATTTACCGATAGGATCCTCCCATCCTATATCTCTTACAGCCGTTTCATTCAGAATAAATGTAGAAATCGAATCCGAGGCATAATCTTTATTAAAACTGCGGCCCCGAACGATTTTATTGTCAAGGGTCTCGAAAAAACCAAAATCAACAGTTACGATCTTTATAGAAGGCTCGTCTTCCTCACTCATGCCTTCGGCCCTGTAGCCAAGATTACTGGAGAGGCTGGTTGTAGGTTTTTTATTGGAAGCAGTAACGCTGATTACCCTGGGATTCCGCAATATTTCTTCCTTATATTTTAAATAGTCATTTGTTCCCGGCCTTGGGATAACGACAACATTTTCAGGATTTATTCCCAGTTTTTTATTACTGAGAAAATGCCACTGGCTGTATATTACCAGGGTTGAAATGATCATTCCGATGGATATGCTGAACTGCAGGATGACCAGTACTTTGCGCAATCCTATAGTACCCTTTCCTGATGATAGTTTGCCTCCAAGCACCCTGATGGGTTTGAAGGAGGACAGGAAAAAGGCAGGGTAAGATCCTGCCAGCACACCTATGAGCATAGTAGCCAGGAACAGTCCGGTCAGTACTTTCCAGTTGTTCAGTATAGTGATCTCCAGTTCTTTTCCGGCCAATGAATTAAATACCGGCAACAGGAACTGGGCCAATACTATGGCGATCCACATGGCAATAAAAGACAGGACCACTGATTCTCCCAGGAACTGGTAGACCAGTTGTTTTTTCTGGCCCCCGATAACCTTTCTCATACCAACCTCCCTTGCACGCCGGGTAGAACGGGCAGTGGCGAGGTTCATATAATTTATGGAGGCGATCAGCAGGATAAACAGGGCTATTATTGAAAATACATAAACATTGGTAATATCACCGTTCTGTTCATATTCACTCCGAAGATCAGAGTTCAGGTGGATATCAAACAATGGCTGCAACCAGTAACGAACATGCTCAGATGAGCCTTCGTCATAATGCTTTTCAATAAAATCAGGAAATTGCTTCTCAAGGTCTTTATATGCGTAACCATCTGCCAGCAGCAGGTAATTAAAGACCGATCCCTCCCCCCAGTTATAAAGCATCCTGTCGTTAAAAATATACCTGGCGGTACCCATTGAAACCAGCATATCAAAATGAAAATGAGAATTTTTAGGCATTTCCTTAAAAACACCGGTAATCCTTGCTTCAGCTTCGCCTCCCGGTACAGGCAGGGTAAATGATTTATCCAGGGGATCTTCCTGCCCAAAATACCGTTCAGCCATGACATCTGAAATAACAGCAGTGGCAGGTTCGTCAAGGGCTGTGGCAGGATCTCCCTGAATGAATTCAAAGCTGAAAACATCAAAAATGTTACTGTCAGCAATGGCAACATTCTCTTCAATGAATTCTATATCACCGAATCTTACGGGAGTGGTGTATGTTTCGGTGATCCTGATCATGGACTTAATATCAGGATATTCAGCTTGCAGTATGGGTGCCAGTTTATAGGGACCTATCCCATGGGAGAATTTTTCACCGTTCGGACTGGTATATTCATAAGCCATCCGGTAAATGTTACTACCGTTCCCATGAAACCTGTCATAACTCAGTTCGTCCTGGATAAAAAGTAAAATAAGGAGGCAGCTGACCAAGCCGATTGCCAGTCCGGCAATGTTGATCAGCGCATACCCCTTTTGCCGGATGATGTTCCGGAGCGCAGTGAGCAGATAATTTTGAAACATACTCTAGACCCTGATTGTTGTTCGTATAGTTATAGCCAATCATTGTGCCAAATAAGTAAATATCAATAAATCAAAATCTTATCTTATTTGGTACAATAAAATGTGTGTAATTATTTCACGCATATATGTATAACATTTATACATTTTCCTTATATTTGGATAGCATAGTACAACTATACATTACAAACCTAATGAAAGCTTATAAATGGCAAAAACAAGGGCAAACATATTGATAGTCGATGACAATGAAGAGATACTGCTGGCTCTCCGCCTTTTCCTGAACGAATATTTTGACAGCATCACCGTTGAGAAAAATCCAAACCTGATACCCACCAGGGTAAGAGAAAGCAATTATGATGTGATCATACTGGATATGAATTTTACGGCAGGCATCAGCAGCGGGAATGAAGGATTGTACTGGATGAATAAAATTCTTACGTACGACCGGGCGGCAGTGGTCATATTCATTACGGCTTACGGGGATATTGATCTGGCCGTTAAGGCAATCAAGGAGGGGGCTACGGATTTCATCCAGAAACCCTGGAGCGACGAAAAACTCCTGGCTACCATTCATACCGCCATTACCCTGAGAAGATCAAAGCTTGAGATCCGTAACCTGAAATACAAGCAGCAGCATCTGCGGGAGAATATCGACCGGGATTTTATGTTGGTGCCTGGTAATTCCGAAGCAATGAAACGGATCATGAGCATGGTTGAGAAGGTCTCGGGTACCGATGCAAACGTAATGATCACCGGGGAAAACGGAACCGGCAAGGAGCTGATAGCCCGGGAGATCCACAAACGTTCAGAAAGAAAAAATGAGGTTTTCATAAGCATTGACATGAATTCCCTGAGTGAAAGCCTGTTTGAGAGTGAAATGTTCGGTCATGTAAAGGGGGCCTTTACCGATGCCCGTGAAGATAAGCCCGGACGTTTTGAGATTGCATCAGGGGGATCGCTTTTTCTGGATGAAATAGGCAACCTCCCCATGCATCTGCAATCCAAACTGCTTGTTGTTCTTCAAAACCGTGAGATAAACAGGGTCGGATCGGCACAGCTGATACCGGTTGACATCAGGCTTATCTCGGCAACCAATAAAGACCTGATCGGGATGTCCAAAACCGGTTCCTTTCGGGAAGACCTGCTTTACCGTATCAATACCATCCATCTTGAGGTCCCGCCCCTGAGAGAAAGAAGGGCTGATATTTCCATCCTGGCCAACCATTTCCTGGAGCTCTACTGCAGAAAATACAAGAGGGAGGAAATGTCTTTCAACAGGGGGGTGATCAACCGGATGGAATCTTACGACTGGCCGGGGAATATCAGGGAACTTCAGCATGCCGTTGAAAAAGCCGTCATCCTGTCTGAGGACAATAAAATTGATGTTTCAGAGATGTTCAGCAGTGCCGGAGGGAAACTGAAAAGGGTAACATCTCTGAGACTGGATGAAAATGAGAAGTTTCTGATCATGAAGACCATTGAGCTCAATAGCGGTAACCTGGCAAAGTCTGCCCGGGATCTGGGGATTTCCCGGAAAACCCTCTACAATAAACTCAGCAAGTATGAAATACAACCGCTTTGAGTTTACAGTAATCATCCAGGTGATTCTCCTTGCCTTAACCGGATTCGGGTTCGTTTTTGCTATTGTAAACAGCTATCTTCATATTACCGTATTTACACTGGGACTGATCTGGGTCCTGCAGGTAACTTTTCTGATCAGGTACGTTAATAAGACCAACCGGGATCTTACATATTTCCTTCAGTCAATAAAATACCTTGATTCTGTGAACCCGGATGACAGCAACCGCAGTTTTCAGAAGCTGAACCTTACCTATAATGAAATAATCGATACCATCCGGCGTGCCAGGATAGATAAGGAGGCTGAACATCACTATTTCAGGAATACCATCGATCATGTCGGAACCGGGCTAATCTCTTTTAATTCAAACGGTGAAACCGGACTTATAAATAAAGCCGCCCTGGATCTGCTGGGATTGAAGAAACTGGATCGGATAAGTGAACTGGAAACTGTCTCAAAGGGCCTGCAGGCAAGCATAGAAAATCTGAAACCGGGGGGTCAACAACTGGTTTCGTTCTACCGGGGGAACGAACTTCTGAAACTATCGATTCGGGCCACCAGTTTTGTTATCCAGGAAGAAAGGATAAAACTCATTTCACTTCAAAACATACGGACTGAGCTGGAAGAAGGCGAGCTGGATGCCTGGCAGAAGCTGATCAGGGTGCTTACACATGAGATCATGAATTCAGTAACACCGGTAAAAACCCTTTCGACTTCCATTATCCGGATACTCGAGAAACACCGCAAGCAATCCGGAAAAGACTTCGATCCCGGGGATATGGACAATGTCCTTTCCGGACTCTATGCTATTGAGAAAAGGAGCAATGGACTGATCGGGTTTGTGGAGGATTATAAAAGCCTGAATAAAATTCCCAATCCTGAATTTTCTGACATAAGGATAAACCGTCTTTTTGAGAATGTCCTGGTACTGATGAACACCGGACTCAAAGAGAAGAAAATAAATATCGAAACAATCGTTGAGGATGATAAGCTTGAGTTTCGGATTGATGAGAAACTGATCACCCAGGTCCTGATCAACCTGGTGGGAAATGCCATACAGGCCCTGCCTGAGGAAGGAGGGCGCATAATCCTTAAGGCTTATACGTCAAACGGGAACACCCGGAACATTCAGGTAATCGATAACGGGCAGGGTATAGATGAGGAGGTAATGGACAGGATTTTTATACCCTTTTTTACGACTCGTGAAGAAGGCAGTGGTGTAGGCCTGAGCCTGTCACGGCAGATCATGAGATTGCATAAAGGAAGTATCACTGCGGCCTCGGTACCAGGAAAGGAAACGGTCTTTACTCTGAAGTTTTAGTATTTGAGTATTTCCTATTAAACGAATAAGGTTCATGAAAGTCATAGAAAAAAAAGATGAAATTATGAAAAGGACTAAAAGAGTTATTGTCATTATGGTGGCAATTAGCCTGCTATTTGGGTGTTCATCAGAAAAAAATAAACTACCACCGGATACAGAGGATCAGATAGTTATAAAGGTTGACCCGACCGTCGAGCTTTTCAGCTTAATACATCATTTAGCAGGGGATAAGCAGTATACAGAAAATCTCCTTCCTGTATTCATTGAAGATGTTGAAGAATATTTTGGCCAATTGAAAGATCATCAGGCCATAGTATTCGCAAGAGAAAGTAACATCAGGCATCAGATAAACGGTGATGCCCCAATGTCACTGGCAGTATATATTGGTACACCCCCTTTGCTTGAACCAAAATTTGATCTGTCAAACCTTCCTGAAGGCTTCGATCCCCGGTGGGATTCTGCATTGATCAGTGAATACCTTGAAAATGCCAGAAAATTTGCAGTTGAAAGCAATTTCATGGAATTTTTTAATAATCATGCAGAACTTAATGACTTAACAATCAAAAATTTGGAGAAGTTGATGAATAAGAAAACATTTTCCAGTGGTACTACGATTTCTTTGGTTATTTTCCCGACAATTTTACTATCTATATAGCATTGTTGAATGGAAGCTGCAACTATGGATACCCCTTAACATTTCCTGATAGTGAGCAGGAATTCTTTTCCCTTATAGGCGCCAGGTGGCCTGATAAAAACGGGGCGCCAACATATGCGAAAGACTGGTACTTACCAGTAATCATCCATGAGTTTTGTCACTCTTATATAAATCCGCTTACTATTAGCAGGCCTCAGGATTTTAAGGAGTTAGGTGAGGGCCTGCTGGCTATCCAGGGGGCGAAGATGACAGAAAAAGGGTATAATGTGTGGAATGTAGTTTTGAATGAATATCTGGTTCGTGCCTGCACCATTCACTTTTTAGAGCAGACGGAAGGAAAGAAGAAAGTAAGGGGGAATATTAATAATGATATACAGAATGGATTTACTGAGATTGAAGCTTTGGTTAGTTTGTTGGATGAGTATGAGAATAACCGAAACACCTATCCTGATATAGAATCCTTTTTACCTCAAATTATTAAGTTTTTCGAATCATACCTCGAAGAAACACTGTGAACCCATCCGATGGGATTAATCAACCAATCGAACTACAAGGTTGTCGGCAATCTCCAGGGCGGTGGTCATGGTGTTAAGGTCGGTAAACAGTTCGCCAGTTTTACCTGAATAGTGGCTGTGCCCGATCACTTTCAGTTCGTAGGAATCCTGGGGATTGTCCATATCGATCTCAGCCATATAAACCAGGGCGGGCTGGCATGAGGTCTTGTACTCATCATCGTCAGGGTAGCGGTTATTGGTCCAGAATTTGTTCCAGTCCCAGGTCTGGTTGATTTCGAACAGGATCCTGAATTTTCGTGGCGATTCTCCGTTGAATCGTGACAGTACCTGGAAATCCCCGGGAGGTGTAGCCCCGGTATAGGCGTCAGGCACCGGATTCCCAGGGGAAGGGATATACAATCCGTCTTCCGCTTTAACACCTCTTTTATGTGCCCAGTATGGCAGAGCGGCAGGCCTTCTTATATCGCCGGGCTTCCATTTGACTCCACTTGGCTCTCCATGCTCGAAAACCCCGGTTCCGATCGATTGGGAAATAAAGAAAGTCTGCAGGTAGTTGCCCTGCATATCTTCTGCCCAGAGCACAAAGGAAGGGTGGTTGTGTGCTTTCCCACGGGTCAACTCGAATACAAGCCCGGTTCCTTTACCGCCGGTGTTGGATTCTATGATGGTTTTCCCCGGTTCTTCAGGTATCCTGGTACTTTTACAGCTAACAAGGAATATCAGGGATACTAGTATGGGAATATATAATTTCATTAGTTTCATCTGTTTATTGTTTTACCTGTAAGATTTTATATTTAAAACTCCACTATTATACCCACCGTTGGCAATACCGTTCCGGTTTCGGTTTTCACCGGTTTTACGTCATACCTCTGATCCGCATATGGATCAGAAGGGTTCAGTACTACCGGGTTTGCCTGGGCATCTTCCACCCTGTAGAGACTGGCCGGTGAGTCGGCTTTGTAATTCAGTGCATTCTGGATGTCAAAGTAGAGGTTCAGCCTCCATCTATCGAAATAGAATTCCTTATCCACCCTGATATCGAGCTGGTTGAATCCTTTCAGCCTCAGGGAATTGAACCGGCTGTAATCCAGGTATCCTGTTCCACGGACATCCCATGCAGGCCTCATGGCCGAAGTCATCAAGTCCCATGGTGTGTAAGGCGCCCCGCCGACATACCTCCACTTGAAACCTGCCTGCCAGTTGCCCTTGAATTTCCTGATTGCAGTCAGGTTCAGCAAATGGCGGTTGTCCCAGGCCGTGGGGACAAACTCATCAAGGGGGTCAAGGTACTCATCGAATATCTGAGACTCAGACCTGACCAGTGTATACGACATAATGATGTTGAATCCCAGCAGGTCCTTGTTGCGGTATAATACCTCCATACCATAAGCTTTCCCGTCTGCCAGAGAGAGCAAGGCTTCATCACCGAAAGTGCCGAAACCACCACCCTTGCTGGCAATTGATACCTTATCGCTTACCGAAACCGGGTAGTCGGCGTACCATTTATAAAAGCCCTCTATACTGATTTTGGAAGCCTCGCCCGGCAGGAACTCAAATCCTCCCACCAGGTGGTCTGTCCTTATAAAACTCAGCCCGTTTTCCCTGTTGACCAGCTCACCTGCATTGTTCCTGAATCCAAGGGCAGTATAAGGCGGATGCTGGTAATACCGTCCTGTATTAAAATTTACAAACCAGCCGGGAACCAGTTGATAGGAAGCTGAGAACCGCGGCGAGAACTGCTCCAGCATGTTATTCATAGCCGGCGAATAATTATTGGCATCCATTCTCAGGCCAAGGGAAAGCACCAGCCTGTCTTTTAAAAAATTCTCACTCAGCTGTCCGAAAACACCCCACTTGATCATGTCGAGTTCAGAATTATAATTTATGATAAAAGGGGATCCGTTGGCGAAGCTCTTGTTATAGGTATTATTATTATATCGGGCATATTCCATACTTGTCCCGTAACTTAGTTTTAGCCCGTTGTCAAATCTTGACTGGTGCTCATAACGGAGCTTGTTTTCGATCTCATCCGAGGCATAATCGAAGGTAAGCAAAGAGTCCTCCTCTATATTCTGGTAGTATTTATAAGCACTGTTATTCAGGTGATTGCGGCTTAGTACCCATGTATCGAACCCCTGTTCCCTGTAATGTTTATAAACCACCCCGAAAGTATAGCTCCACTGGTTGTTGACAGGTACGGAATTAAGGATGTAGCGTTGCTCTTCTGTATCATTGGCATCCAGATTCAGGGAAAAAATGTCATAGGATCCGATCCCAAGGAAAGATATTTCGTTTTTAGCATTCAGCCGCGATTTGACCTTGAACTGGAAATCCGTGTAATTCGGAAGGAAGGGAAGTTGCAGCGCCGCAAAAAGGAATTGAAGGTAGGACCTCCTTACAGAAGCAATAAAAGTAGTTTTTTCGGTAAGCGGACCATCAAGCGTCAGGGCCATATCCGATGCCCCGACCGATCCGCGGAATTTCAGTTTATCCTTGTTCCCGTCTATCTGCCTGAATTCAAGGACAGAACTAAGTGCATTTCCCCTGTTGGCCGGGAAGGCCCCGGAATAAAAATTTACTTCACGGATGAAATCTATATTGAGTATACCTACCGGTCCGCCCGAAGCCCCCTGTGTCGCAAAATGGTTGATATTCGGTATTTCCACCCCGTCAAGGAAGAATTTATTTTCCGCCGATCCCCCGCCACGAACGATCAGGTCATTCCGGAAGGAAACGGTGGAGGCTACTCCCGGGAAGGATTGCAGGACTTTTGAAATATCACGGTTCCCGCCGGGATTTTTCTCTATCTCTTCGATGCCAATACGCTGCAGGGAAACAGGACTCTCCTCCTTTTTTCTGAAGGGAGAGGCTTTAACCGTGATTTCTTCAATGGCTACGATAGTCTCTTCCAGGGGGATGTCAATATAGACTTTGTTAGTGTTAGTGACCAGCAGCTGTTCCGATACATAGGTTTTGAAACCCACAGAAGATGCACGCAGCTCAACATACCCCGGTTCAATACCGGTAAAAAGGAACTTTCCGTCAATATCCGAAACTGATCCTATTGTTGTACCCCAGATAACAATATTAGCAAAGGGAACCGGTTCGTTATTCTTGGAGTTGTATATACGCCCTTCAATGAATCCTTGGACCGGTGTCTGTGAATACAGTTGCGCTGCCGCGGAAAGAAGGAACAAAATTAAAAATGTGATTTTACGTAACATGGATTCTGAAATACCTTAATATTATTCATTCAGATAACATCCAGGCAGCATTTTTGTTCATCCGGTGATTCCGGAATTTTTTTGACCTGCCTTTCAGGGATGAAAACTGTATTCATTTGAGAAGCTTTTTAAAAAAAGATTGCTCGTCTTTATCAAGGTTCAGATACGGATATTTTTTTTTAAGGGACTTTATCTTCTCAATCTGGGTCCTGAGGAATTTCTGATGTTCCTCTGATTCCGGATGAAATGCTTTGTGTTTTCTGGCGCTCACAATTTTCTCAATTTCAGCGATGATCTGAGTTGTATCAGGACTGAAATATGCCTGGGAAAATTTATCCCAGATATATGTTATCATCTGCATGTTGGGATGAAGCAAATCATCGGCATAATAGCGGTAATCTCTTAGGTCATCCATAGCTATCTCAAAGGCAGGGAAGTATTCAATGGACGGAAATTGTTCGATCAGCCTGTGAATGGAAGTGATGAGGATGGCCTTGCTCAGGCTGTTGTCAACCGGACCGTCTTTCCAGTGTCTGACCGGACTGACTGTCAGGATGATCCTTAGCCGGGGATTCTTTTCAAGCAGTTTGCTGATCAGTTCATAATAGTAATCAAAGATCTGGTTATCGGTCAGGTGGAACCTGTCGAACTTTTCGGCCGGCAGTTTATGACAGTTGGAAACGATCTTGCTGGTACCTTCAAGCACATACGACCAGGCTGTCCCGAATGTAAGGATGAGTACATCCATATTCCTGAAATGGGCTATGGATCGCTCCAGCCTGCTGTTGATATTTTCAAGGCATGTTTCAAGCTTTGCATCGGAGAATCTGCTGTGATGATCGAAACTGAACCACATGCCATGATCATTAAAGAGATCACTGCGGGTATAGACTTTTTCCTCAAGCAACAATTCAATGCTATTCAATACAGAGAGAGGATTGTAAAGAATGCCAAAGGGATTAACATCTATATCGAATTTTATTTCCTGCATGCGCTCTCCGGTATTCTCGGTAAAGCAGGAACCCAGCATAAGGATTTTCGACTGATAGCCGATCTTAATCTCACTCGGAGTTATATGTACTTCTGTTCGGAAAGGGGACATAACTGTGAACTCTGTTATGCAAATTACAAGAAAAGTATGCAAGTTCAGTAATTTTGTGTCAATTACCAATTGTTAAATCAAACAATATGCAGGAAAGCATTCGGATAAATACCGACAGACATAACGGGGCCGTTTCGGTGTATGTTCAGGGTGCCGCCGCGGCTATCATGATAGAATTCAATATGATGTACCCTTCTGTTCGATAGTGTTTCAAACTGTGTGTCAGGCCAGGATTGTCTTCTCGGTTCAGGCCACAAGGATCCGAAAGAAAACAGTTCGTGAAAAAACTACGAACTTTGCAGGGAATAGACCATCAGAACATTCCCGTGCCTCAGGAACATTTTTCCATCAAAGAGATAAGGATGCGACCAGTGGGGGCCATTCCCTTTATCAATCTGAAATGAACTGATGAGCTTGAAACCGGAGGGATCGGGTTTCACAAGACCCACATTCCCTCTTTTCTCTTCGTACACATACAGCATCCCATCGGCATACACCATTTCCCCTTTTGAGTTCCATTTTTCATCGTACATCACTTCGCCCGTATTCCAGTCCAGGCAGGCCCAGGCCCCGGAGCCGTTGCTTATCCAGTACGATCCATACAGGTAGCCATCCAGTTCAATGAGTCCATGGTGGTGGTTGTCCAGGACCGTATTGGTATAGACCTCTTCAATGGATGATACCTCGTCATTGACCTTGAGCATTTTTGCCGGATAGTCATATCCGATGGATAAAAAGATCATGTTGCCTTTCACTACCGGGGAATTGGCCCAGATTATCCCCTTGGGTTGCCATTTCCACAGGGAAGAGTCGAAATATTTGTAGGAGGTTTTTATGTCACCATTCTCCGGATCCACAATGAACAAGTCGCTGGCAGAAGTTCCTAAGATATATTCTTTGCCGTTGAAGGTGTGTAAGATGGGCGAAACATAAGAACGCTGTCCGCCGGTGCCTGGTGTTTTCCAGATTTCTTCCCCGGTCATTTTGTCAAAAGCCACAAAGGTCG
>CAZILN010000338.1:0-6018 GCA_964540005.1 uncultured Bacteroidaceae bacterium
ATGAGGGAAGGAAGGCTGGTGCTGGAAGGAGTACCTTCATCCCTGCCCGCCATGATAAAGGCAAACAGGATACAGGAGAAAGTCAGGGCGATAGGATTTGACTGGGATGAAAAAGATCAGGTATGGGAAAAAGTATCCGAAGAAATGGATGAATTAGAACAGGAAGTAAAAAACGGCAGCCAGGAAAAGATCGAAGCTGAGTTCGGAGACCTTTTATTTTCTCTCATTAATGCAGCCCGGTTATACGGCATAGATCCTGAAACTGCACTGGAAAAAACCAACAGAAAATTTATCCAGCGGTTTAATTACCTGGAGAATAAAACCATAAAAAACGGGATTTCTCTTAAGGATATGAGCCTGGAAGAGATGGACAGGATATGGGAAGAAGCCAAGACCAGGCTCTAAGCTTTAGTATCTCTGTTTTCTTCTGTGGGTGTCTTATTCGTGGTTTCCTTATCTGAAGATCCTGTATCATCCTCATCAAATTTCAGCAGATCATGTTTGTGCAGTATGTTATACCAGTTCAGGACCTTCTTTATATCTGAAACATATACCCTGCTTTTGTCATAGTGGGGCAGGACAGCTTCGAAATAGGACCTGAGCGTTTCACCATCTGATTTATGATCTATTGATACACCACCACTCTCTTTATCTGAAATTAGCTTAAGTACTTCTGCAAGAGAAACTTCCTCCTCTTCGGTAAAAATAGCAATTTCCTCAAGGGCACTGATCTTCATGGATGAGAAGGCCTGCATCCTCTTTCCGGTATCCAGGGATTCAACAATGATCCCGTTCCTGGCCTGTGAGATGAACCTGAACAATCCCGGATGTCCCGATACGGCCATGATTTCCTTCAGGAAACCGGCACTGTTCTCGTCTTTTTCTTGCTTATCACTTTCCATTTTATCCGATTAAATATCTGCAATCTATAAAAATTATGCAAATCCCCTCTCTCTTTTTAATTTTTCATATGCCTCATTGACCTTCTGGAATTTTTCTTTTGCAACCTTTTTAAATTCCTCGCCCAGGTAGCTCACCTTATCGGGATGATACTTATTAGCCATCTTTCGGTATGCCTTTTTAATATCATCCACACTGGCATTCTTATCGATCTCGAGGATTTTATAGGATGAATCAACTTCCTCAACAAACATTGATCTGATGGATTGAGTATCCTTCTGACTTATACCCAGGTTGGCAGAGATCCGGTCTATCACCTTCATCTCTTCCGGGTGGATACTTCCATCAGCCATGGATATCCCGTAAAGAAAATGCAGCAGTTGTAAACGGGAGGAATAATCCAGGCGCTGTTGGATCTGCCTGCACACATCATTTACGGGGATCTGTTGTTTTAAGAGATCCCTCAGATAGATCATAGCTTCACCTGCAGCAGCCGTTCCGAAATTCCTGGTAAAATATGTTTTCACATAATCCAGCTCCGATTGCATGACTTTCCCATCAGCTTTCATCACTGCCGCCACAAGAACAAGCAAACTCATTGCAAAATCACCGCTGGTCGTTGGTCCTGTTGCCCTGCCGGTAACATCAGTCCTGTCAAAAACAGATCCCAGGGCAAAACCCACGATACCGCCAATTGGACCGAGCAGCACCCAGCCCAGTCCACCTCCTAACCATTTACCGTATTTTGCCATATTATTTATTCTTTAGCATTTTATTATGTATTTCTGCTATTTGTGGAATAAGCATCTTTTTCCCGTCATTCAAAATGACAATATCTGCTTTCTCATCAATTTCCTCCTGTCCGAGCTGGCTATTGATCCGCTCAAGCACCTGCGATCTGCTGATCAGGTCCCTTTCCATAACCCTGCCTATCCTGATCTCAAGAGGTGCCGATACAGCAATGACGGCATCCATGTTCCTGTAAGCACCTGATTCGAACAGAATGGCTGCTTCCTGTATAAGATAATCCGCCCCGGACTGCTGATCCATCCAGGTTTCAACATCCTTCTTAACAGCAGGATGGATAATAGCATTAAGTTTTTCAAGTGCTGCCCTGTCACGAAACACAATATCAGCCAGTGCATTGCGATCTAAGTTATCAGAGTTGAAGACTCCGGATCCAAAGATCTCACTGATAGCCCTCAAAATGATTGGGTCATTTTCAGTCAGTTGACGGGCGCGCAGGTCTGAATGATATACCGGAACCCCAAAGCTGGAAAAAACCTTGCAAACCAGGGTTTTTCCACTACCTATGCCACCCGTAATACCAACTGTATACATTACTTTCTCTCGATGATATATTCAACGTTTTTCGGATGAAAACTGATAGCTTGAACATATTCAGGTACAGTCGTAAGTTCGACCTGAAGCTTGCTCCCAAGGTTTTTCTCTATTTCAAGAAAATCCACCATAGCTGTAAAGGAATGCTCGGAAACATTATCATAATTGCTGAGACCGACCATACATGTTAACCTGATCTCCCGCGGAAACAGTTTCATATCCAGGCTGTCCGGTAAATTCATATATTTTACAGGAATACTGATACTGGCTTCTGTAAATTTCTCCACCGGGATCCTTACTTTGACCCTGTCCTGATTGTATGCCAGCTTATTTATCTCACTGATAGCAGCTGAAAATTCAACAGATTTATTTACATTCTTCAGCATTTCCAGTTCAGTTGTAAGCACGGCCATGGTATCCAGGATGGATTCCGGACCTCTCACCGTGATACTGTCGGGATCGAGTTCAACAGGACCCGCCTGCATATATTGCTTATCAAATGTGATTTCATATCTTGGCAAGACCGGCAGTTGCCGGCTAACTTCACCAGCAAACCTGAAGATCAGGGAATCAGGAGAGATATCAAGCAATTCAATGTCAGAAGATAATTGACTCTGTATCCTGTTTTTGGCATAACTTGTCAGAATGTAGACGATGTTGGGATCCCCGCCGGGAATGCTGCTGAGACGAAATGAATTCACATCAAAGGTGATGGGCGAAAATCTCGACTTCAATTTATGCTTTAAAAGGGTATAGCCCTGTGTATTAACAGAAAGAATCAATTTGTCGGGCATATCGCTTACCAGTACTTTATCCTCAGGCATTTTGATATACCTGATAGGATAAGACATATCAGCAATATAGTTTTTACTTAAAGCAGTAATGAACCAGAAGATCACCGAAAGAATAAGGAAAAATAAATAAATCAGCAACCTTTTATTAATGGTGATCTTACGGGGATTGGTCAATCTCCCCAGCTTATTTAAAAAGCCTTGCTGATACTTGCCCTTACTGGCCTCTTGCTGCATATATCAATCAGATTTTAACGCCGCTGCTGCTGTGTGTTCAGATCCGTGGTGTCCTTCAGTATGGCAGATTTGTCAATCTTGATCCTTACATTCTCTGAAATCTCGACAGTAACGGTAGTATCTTTTATATCGGTAATTTTTCCGTAGATGCCTCCTGTGGTTATAACCTTATCACCTTTTTGCAGGGCTTCCCGGTAATTCTTCAGTTCTTTCTGCCTTCTCATCTGGGGCCTGATCATGAACATGTAAAAGACAACAATAATCAGTAATAAAAAAATAAAGGATGGAAGGGGACTCTGGCCTTCAGCCTGAGGCATCAGGAAAATAAATAGAAAAGTATTCATTCGTTTAAAATTTTATAATTATTTGAAAATTAGTTCAATAGCTATATTATCAATCTACCGGTCCGCGACTACTTCCGCTATTATCATCAGCGTGCTCGCCTGATTATCAGCATTGCTGATAACAGTAACAGATTTTTTCTGGATGCCCATTCGGCCTGAACTGTCAAACATGACTTCCAGTCTGCCTGTTTCACCTGGTTTGACAGGTTCTTTCTCCCATTGAGGAACTGTGCATCCACAACTTGCTCTTGCATCCCTTATCAGCAAATCAGCAGTTCCAGTATTTCTGAATAAAAACTGGCAACCCACCTTTTCTCCCTGAACTACCTTTCCGATCTGATATTCGGTCTTCTTGAATTCTATCCCTGCCGTTTCAGATACTATTGTATCACTTAAACTGTGATTTTGATCAGCCGCGGCATGCTCCCGTGAACCATCACAGGAAAACAGAAAAAACAGAAATATTAACGGGAATAGCCTATACATCTGGTCCTTCTATTCTGCTCAGGCATGCAAAGTTAACAATATTTTACATTTTGGTAAATGCTAGGTATCCCGCGGCCCATTTTCCCCAATTAAACCCCTGCCTTGCTTATTAATTTTCTTTTCTTTTCTCAGTTTTTCGAAAATGCTGTCCAGTATGCCATTGATAAACTGGCTGCTCTTTCTTGTACTGAAGTTCTTTGCAATTTCAATGAATTCATTCATGGTAACCTTTGACGGAATAGTCGAGAACTCAACAACCTCAGTTATTGCAAGTATCATAATCATTCTGTCGATTTCAGCAATTCGTTCAAGTTCCCAGTTCCTTGCTGCTTCTTCAATGTATTCAATATAATTTTCCTGGCTGGAAATAGCCTTTCTTAACAACAGCCTGGCAAACTCAATGTCTTCCTCATTCTCAGCGTCTGCCAGAATGATTGATTCCTCATTATAGCCGGGTGTCATTTTTTTAATTGATTTGATGATCATCTTTATTATAAAATCAATGTCATCAAGCCAGTAGATGCTCTGTTCTTCCAGTGAAACATAAAGTTCTTCAAAATTCAATACCAGGTCCTGGTACAGGCTGATCACCAGTTTCTTATCAGATTCATAACCGGCTTCCCATTCATTCATATACTGGCTGTAGGTCTCTGTATCAACAATGTAATAGTATAATTTCTTTACTATTTCAGGATTATTCGCCCAGCTTAATCTGTGCTTTTTAAGAAATGATACCAATATTCGGTTGGTTTTTAGCTGCTTTATCAGCTGATTATCAATGAATCTGGTATTCGGATCCAAATCTTCCGGGGAGGGTCTCTTCTTTTGACTAGCCAGCTCGATAACATCACAGGCATAATCTCTTACATCGAAAAGCAGCAGAATAAGGAAATAAAACAGTTCATTTGATTTATTAATACTGTACAGCAGATCGTTTTCTGACTGCCTGGAGGTTTTGCCCTCAACTTTGTTGTGAGAGTAGAAGATCTGAAGTACCTTGATTCGTAAGAGCCTTCGGCTTAACATATTTGAAAGAACCCTGATTAATTAAAAGAATTGGCAAGGTAAAAAAAAAACGAAAAAGTCAGGTAAATCAGAGAGATTAAACTTGAGCTAGCCGAAGCTGAAAAGGACTGATTATTATTACAATATATGGATTGAATTGAACTATAAAGTTTACCAATTTGTTTTATTTCTCAAATATTTTTCTATTTTTGAGACACTAAACCAATTAGCGAACCAAATATTATTACCATGGCTGAAGGTACAGATAAAAATGATGATGCTGTAAAAACTGCCAGGGAAGAGATCTTTTCCAAAGCAGTCAGAGCTGGAAAGCGTACCTACTTTTTTGATGTCAAGGCAACCAGGAGAAATGATTATTATCTGACATTGACTGAAAGTAAAAAGCGATTCAACAGAGACGGAAGGTTTTACTTTGAAAAACACAAGATCTTCCTCTACAAGGAAGATTTCGACAAATTTACTGAAGGCTTAGCCGAGGTAATTGAATTTATTAAAGATGCTAATCCGGAACTGCTTCCCCTCCCTGATAATGAAGAAGAAGAAGCTGTAAGCACCATGAAGACAGTTGATGAAGTCAAGGAGGAGCCGGCAAAGAAGGAAAAGAAGGCTGCTAAAGAACCCCTTGAGGAAGTAAAGGATAAAACTGAAGCTGCTGTCGAGGAGACAGATAAAGAGAAGGAGGAAAAAGCCAAGGAAGAAGAAGTAAAGGTGGAGGTAGAAGAGGCAATCAGCAACAACTACACCTCAGATGTTGAGTTTGAAGACCTCGATGATTCCAAGGATAGCTGATCGATAAACTGGTTGATTGACTCTCCTAAAGGCAGCTCTGCTGCGAGGAACCGAGCTTGCGAGCTCGGCGAAGCCAACCGAGCTTGCGAGCTCGGCGAAGCCAA
>CAZILN010000339.1:0-2673 GCA_964540005.1 uncultured Bacteroidaceae bacterium
ACTACCGGGTAATTTTCAAAGCCTTCTTGCACTATGAATTCATTACTGCTGTACTTAATGTGACTGCTTGCAGAATTAAGGGCGATTAACCTGTGTTGCTTGTATACTCCATTAGGCAGACACTGGATGCTGTTCAGAAACTGACAGTACTCCTGGTTGGTAATTTCATATTTACTCAAGGAGAAAGTGCTGATGCTGACCCTGTGAACCGGCCTGGTATCTATGTCCAGTTCAGATCCCATATTTAATGACCCACCCTGTATCCTGATCATATCCAGTTTCTGTATAACAGCTGCAGATGCTACCTGGGGAGTTCCCAAGGTAGATTCTGAAGTCGTTCGTATCCCCAGTTCGGTGAGGTTGAAATCGGTAAATTCCGATACAAGATAGACTGTAGCAGCAATCAAAACGACTGCTGTAATGATTATTCCAATGATGATGCCTGTTGAAGATTTTCTTTTTGCCCGGTGCTTTCTTTTTGGCTTTTCAGCTTTTGGCGGTTTGGGCTTTTTACCTTTTTTCGCAGTCGGTTTTGCTTTCGCTTTCTTAGGCTTTTCTACTACGATCGCTTTCTGTGTTTCCAGTGATTTTAACAGGTCCGTCCCACTTTTCATCCGGTATGCCACGTCGGATTCAAGCAGGGCGAGGATGATTTCTTCAATCCAGTCAGGCAGATCCGGATTGATCTCCCTGACAGGTACCGGCCGTTCATGAAGCTTCTGGTAGATGGTAGTCAGCGGATTTTCGTCTGTAAAAGGTACTTGGCCTGTAAGACATTCATACATAACAATACCGAGGCTGTAAAGGTCACTTCTTCCATCCAATTCTCCTTTACCTTCAGCCTGTTCAGGGCTCATGTATTCAGGTGTACCAAGAATGGCACCAACCTGTGTGACACTTTTACCTGCTCCTGCAGAGACAATACCAAAATCAGTCAGTACGGGGCGGTTATTTTTGGTGATGTAGATGTTTGAACCTTTTATGTCACGGTGTACAAGCTTGCTGGTATGAAGATATTCAAGGGCTTCTGCAATGGGTGTGATTAGGCTGATTACTTGATCAATAGACAGTATGCCCTTTTCACGGATAAGTTCTGTAAGTGTCTTACCTTCAAGTAATTCCATGGATATATAATAGATATTGCCGACAGAGCCCACATCATACACGGTAATGATGTTCGGATGACTCAGTGAGGCACTGACTTCCGCCTCCCTGGTAAAACGAGTGATGAACTCTGTATCATGAACCAGATTTGAATGGATTACTTTAAGGGCTACATTCCTGTTCAGGCTTTTCTGGCATGCTCTGTAAACCACTGCCATGCCACCCACACCAACTTTATCAATAATTTCGTAACGGTCGACCAGGGCATTCCTGATAAGAGTCTGAGGATCAATTTTTTCGCCCACCAGGGTTAGTCGCAGATCTGATTTACAATACCTGCAAATGACTGCGGATTCCTTGATTTCTTCACCGCAATATGGACATGATTTTGTGTCTTTGCTCATTAATTACATTTTTGCATTAATTAGTCTAATGATACCCCGAACCGTATGGATCGCTCCCATTTCCCCTGGTTAATTATCGGATTGGTCAGATCCAGAATTTTCCGATTTTTGTATATTATCTCTAATTCAAAGTATGCCAGTGTCTTTGAAGACTTATTCCAGTGGACATCCTCATAATTTCCACTCTGCTTACTGAAATTATGCTGATCAGCAATTCCATTCTGATCATGCTCCACCATATATAGTATCTGCTTGTTCGATTTTATCCTGTCCCAATACTGGCCAGAGGATATAATGCCTTTAGACTGGAAATCGTTCTGCATGATCCGGGTTGTAAAGATTGAGAAGAATTTAGCAGCTGCGTGGGCATTGCTTTTGATCAATCTGTCCCATTTCTCAGAATTTGTCTTATCACCAATTATGCTGGAAATCATATTCTTTTCTTCTATTGTAGTATTGCTGTTGATGCTTATAATGAAATAGGAATTTTCTGACAGTTGATTGATGGCATAGAATTCTCTGCTGGCATCGACAACTATGGTTGGGTATGATTTAAATCCCTCCACTTTTAATCTTGACACATCGGTCTGGTAGCCACTTTTAATCAATGTGGTGACCGTGTTACTACTCTTATTAATAGTATAGGCGCCTGTAATAAACTGGGGAACGGGATTTACGGTTATTCCTGAGGCCTTGTTTCCAAAACTTGAGTACCCCTGCTTGTATGCCTCTGTAATAGGGATGCAATATTTAGCACGGGCATTAAGCAGGGTCAGGAATAATGCCCGTTCATCAATTGTTTCACGATAGAGCCTCTGGTTGGCAGCTATGGCATTATCAAACTGCAGATTACTGGTATACAGCATTTGAAGATCCCACATGGCATCATTCCAGCTCAACTTATTCTGATCAACCCAGTTATTCAACAGCCATTTATAATTAATCAGGGCCAGGCTGTGATCTTTCTGGTCTATGGTAGCCTGTGCAAAGATCCTGCGAAGGTTGAAGTCATCTTCATAGTGTGGCAGGAAATCCTTTCCTGATGCATAGACTTCAATATAATTTTCTTCCTCTTCAGCGGTGGTATACAGGGAGGTAAGATTTTGTTTTAATTTTTTCTCAACATTTTCGTTATCGCTGATTTTCAGATAATTGTCATACTGTG
>CAZILN010000340.1:0-1873 GCA_964540005.1 uncultured Bacteroidaceae bacterium
ACGGGAATGTTTATGGCCTTTCATGGTACCTCAACATTACCTGCCCGGATTGGGAAGGAGTCATTAAAGGGGATTACCAGGCTGTAATGCCTGTACCGGTTATGCCTGTAACAGTCATGCCTGGATGGCGCAAGAAACTGATCAGTCAGCCTCCCTTCACATGGCAACTGGGGATTTATTCAAACAGCATAATGGACCGGCAAATGGTAGATGCCTTTATCTCACATCTCCCACTTTCATACAGGATCAGGAAGCTTGATCTTAACAAACTTAATAGTCCGGGGTCGGATTTATTCAGGCAGCTCAATCTTGAAAATGCCGAACTTGATCTGATCCCGTCTTATAATCAAATCCGGCAACGTTACGATAAAGTCCTGACTGACAGCATGAATGAAAATAAATCAGAAAAACTTACTGTTGCAAAAGGACTGACTGCCAATGAATTTCTTCAGTTTATATATCATCATGACTGGAGCAATAAAAGGCACCTGAAACAAAAAGAATTACATTATCTGCGCCTGATCACATCCAATTCCATAAGGTACCGGCTTGGCGAATTATTTGGTGCCTATAGTCCTGAGAACAACCTCTGTGGGGCAGCACTTATAATTAAATTCAGGCGAAAGGCCAGCATTATTTATTCTGCTGCTGATAAGGAGGGCATGCACAGAAAGGCCATAGCTTCAATAATTGACGAGTTTATCAAGATCCATGCAGAACAGAAACTTATCCTGGGTGCCGATGATCCGGAAGATAAGATAAGCCTGGAGCTCTTAAAACAATTCGGCGGAAAAACATGCAGGTTTACCAGGATAACAGGAAGGGCCTGACGGATAAGGGATCAGGACAATCCTCCAGCAGTTCACTTATTGATTTGCAAAGTTCAGGATGTTCCAGGTCCGGGGAAATTTCGGCAAGTGGTACCAGGACAAACCTGCGCAGATGCAGTGCCTGATGTGGTACTATAAGGCCTGGTTGATTAATCGTTTCATCGTTGAAGAATAGTATATCTATATCAATGACCCTTGCAGCGTATGTACCCGGATTATGATCTCTTCCGAGAGAAGCTTCTATTCCCCGGACGCGTGAAAGGATCTCTTCAGCCTGAAGATCAGATCCGATAATCAGACACTGGTTCAGAAAATCAGTTTCATGCCTGAATCCCCAGGGTTCGGATTCATAAATGCCGGAAATCACGGTCAGGAAACCTATTTCCTCCTGTATCCTTTCCCTGGCCAATTTAAGGTTCCCCTGCCTGTCCCCAAGGTTGCTTCCCAGCATCAGATAGACAGTATTCATAATAAATCCCCATTTAATTTTTATATTTCCCCTGTAAAAGGTTTAAATTTATTCATTTTAATAATCAAATATAAATTATGAAACGCTTTCTTACTTACCTCCTTGCAACCCTGGCCGGCATTTTCATTTCCTTCATTGTGCTGATATTGTTTATGGTGATCATATTTGCAGCCTCTGCAGGCGAAAAACCAACTGAAATAAGCTCAAATAGTATCCTGTATGTTAAACTTAACCAGCAGATCGTTGAAAGAGCCGTTGATAATTTCCTGAACTACCTTCCGGGTAATTTCCAGGCTGTAAATGAGATGGGGCTTGATGACATCCTGAATAACATCAGGAAAGCGAAGAATGATGAAAATATTGACGGCATTTATATGGAGCTAATGGTAATCCCGGCCGGACTTTCCAGCATAGAAGAGATAAGAAATGCCATCCTGGATTTTAAGGAATCGGGGAAATTTGTGATTTCATACAGTGAGATCTACACTCAGAGGGCCTATTACCTGGCTTCAGTCTCAGATAAGGTATACCTGAATCCTGCCGGGGATCTGATCTTTACCGGACTGGCTGCCAC
>CAZILN010000341.1:0-13459 GCA_964540005.1 uncultured Bacteroidaceae bacterium
CATCTGAATTAAAGAGGATTTTAATGTTTTCCCTGTTGACCCACTAGGGCTCGAACCTAGACTCTTCTGAACCAAAATCAGACGTGTTGCCAGTTACACCATGGGTCAATCCAATAAAAGTGGGGCAAATTTAGATAAAAAAATGTAGATAAGAAAATCTGATTTTGGTAATAAATACCAGGCTATTCTCCGACCAGGAATGTTTTCCCTGCCAGTTCCCTTACATTGTTATCAGGGACTCCTTCCACATCATCAAGGAAATATTTTGTGTTTGCATCAAGATTGATGTATTTACCTTCAGGTATAAATATTGTGACTTCCATTCCTGATGTTCCTGACCGGTAATTTTTTCTTATAGTGAAATGGGGATCAAGGACAAGAGAGTTCTCTTCCTGAAGCCAGAAGTATTCCATATTAATGATATTTAGCCTGGTTGTCAACCCGCGTCTGCCGATTGTTCTCCTGTACAATACTACCTCAAACTCATCTTCATCTGAAGTCCGGATATTCATATTGATCTTCTTATGCAGTGTGGCGTATTCTGAGACGGTGAACCTTTCTTCATCTCCGTCAGCATACCATCCTCCGTCAAAGCCCGGTATATCAGGATAAGGATTCATTTTGATATACAGGGTATCCGAGGCAAATGCATCGAGTTGTTCAGTCTCAGTGGTACTGCTGGGTCCGGAAAAGGCATAATTACTGCCTTCAAAAAATACAGTACTGATTAGGAAGAGGAAACTTATCACCCAGAGTACAAGGGCGCTTAAAGCAATCACCTTGTCATTGGCCTTAAAGCGTAAAATCATTTTTAAACCACCGTATATAAGTGCAACCAGGGGGATAAGGATGGTAAAGAAAAGAGCAATACCGAATATGGTTGCTGTCCCGGGATGCATGAAAAATGGTGAAAGTTCTTTCAGAGAAAAGAAATCAATTTCATGGATCCTGAACGGAGAAAATGAATGCCCGAAAAAGAATACCGGAAGAGCTATCAGTGCGCTGAGTCCGGCTATTATAAGGGAAATTCCGACGATAATAAGAATGATTTTCAGGAATACCACTATGATCCTCCCGATAATATGAAAGATCTCGTCGAGCACATTCCTGGTTTTCTCAAATTCTTTTGATTTCCTGGCTTTATTTACATTTTCTTTTACGTTCTGATATTCTTCCTTCACTTTCTTTTCAATGTTCTTAACTGTTACTTCTTCCCCTCTCATTTCGAGTCTTTGTGCTGGAGTTTCTGCCTTTGGGACTGCAATCCAGAGCACAATATAGAGCACTCCAACTAACTGGACAGGAATAAATAATATTATCCATATAACCCTCATGATCCATATCTCTATCCCGAAATATGCTGCCAGTCCGGATGCCACACCGCCAAGAATAGCATTTTCCGGGTCACGGTAATATTTCCTGTGTTGCTTGCGTGATGAATACTTTTGTTCAGAATGCTCCTTGCCATTAACGGATTCACCATCCAGGATATCTTCAGGTTGCCCCATAATTTCAATGACTTCCTGGACATCCTCTATAGTAATAACCTCTCTTTTATCCTCCATTCTTGCCTGGAAGATCTCCGCAAATCTTGATTCTATGTCGGAAATTATTTCATCACCGCCTTCGAGGTCCTTAAAATAGGCGCTGATCTGATCGAGATAAGACTTTAGCAGTTGATAGGCATCCTCATCGAGAGTAAATGCCATTCCACTAAGATTGATTTTGATTGTTTTTTTCATGATTGGGTTATCTTTTGCTGTTATTTGCTTTTAATGCTGATCGAATCTACTGCTGAGACCAGCTCTTTCCATGACTCCCTTAAATCAGACAGGAATTCTTTTCCGTTATCGGTCAGGGCATAATATTTCCTGGGGGGGCCCTGTGAGGATTCTTCCCAGCGATAACTCAGGAGTCCTGCGTTTTTCTGCCTGGTGAGCAAGGGATATAAGGTTCCTTCCACAATGATCAGTTTTGATTCTTTCAGTTCTTTAATAATATCTGAAGCATATGCATCCCCCTTTGAAAGTATGGAAAGTATGCAGTATTCCAGGATACCCTTTCTCATCTGTGCTTTAGCGTTTTCTGTATTCATGGTATTTAATTATTGTATCACTATAGTGAAATCATTGAACAGGGCGCTGATATGTATGGCAGATTCATCCTGAATATTCTTCTGAAGGGTCTTTTCAGAAAGATCTGTTGTTATTTGGGCATTCATATCCGTTTCCGGGATACTGTCCGGACAAAATCCCCTGCATGTTATCAGCATCAGGATAATTATCAATCCGGTATATCTGATTTTTACAAGAACTGTTTTATTTATAATACCATCCATAACAAGCATGATTTCTATACAAAGATATATAATAAATATAGTAATATGCAATACATAGTAGTATATTTTTTCATATGTTTCCTCCGGACATGAAGTAATATCCAGAATATCAGGAGTTTATAAGAGAATTTATTTTTACTGTATAATCCCTAAAATTACCGGAATCTGAAAAAATAACTGTTTTGATAGAAATTTGTATTAATCAAACAACATTATATTTGTGGCATACAAATCCTAATACTCTGTTATATGCATATGGAAGGCAATCTCCTCAAGATGCGGTCTGTCCTTGCAGACCCGGTTCAATATTATCTGCCTGTCGGCAGCGGTGAATTGTTTATGAATGATCTGATAGGAAAGGAAATAAGATTTGAGTATTCAGGACAGATAAACTGCATACGCTGCGGAAACAGGACAAAAACCTCCTTTGCACAGGGATTTTGTTATCCATGTTTTCTTAAAGCGCCTGAAACCTCTGAATGTGTCCTGAGACCCGAATTATGCCTGGCCCATGAGGGAATTTCCAGGGATATGGAGTGGTCAAAAAATCACTGCCTGCAGGATCATTTTGTATACCTGGCCATTACCAGCGCGATCAAGGTTGGCGTGACCCGGTCACAACAGATACCCACCAGGTGGATAGACCAGGGTGCGGTTAAAGCCATTAAGCTGGCAAAAACCCCTGATCGTTATACAGCTGGACTGATTGAAGTCTTCCTGAAGCAGCATATGGCTGATAAAACCAACTGGCGGCATATGTTGACAGGTAAGATGGATACAACTATAGATCTCTCTTATGAAAAACGCAGGACCAGTGAACTTTTACCTCAGGAACTCGCCCAATATCTTCATGAGGATGAGGAAGTGTGGCAGATTAATTACCCTGTAGAGGAATATCCTGTTAAGATAAAAAGTATAGGTTTTGACAAAATACCAGAATTTCAAGGTAAACTAACTGGAATTAGGGGCCAATATCTCATCTTTGGTGACGGGATAGTGATGAATGTCAGGAAGCATAATGGATATCTCGCCCGGCTGTATTATTAATACGTACATTCTGCGAGGACTGAATATTCACATTTTCTGATCTTTCCAAAGGTTAGATATTTACCTGGCATCTAACAATAAATAGTTTAATTATCAGCCTATTATGGCTTATCATCCTGCTGTTTTTTTATTGATCATAATATCGTATATTTCGTCCGCAGGCAGTTTCTTGGCACCGCAATACTTCCTGTTTTTCTAAGGCCATAGTAAAAAGTACCGGTTATCACCAGATGCAGCTTGATGAAAGATGCAGCTGATTGTTTCCGGATTACTGAATGAACTAACTAAAATTAGCTATATAATGAAAAGAATCAGATGCTTCAGTTTGATAGCTGCTTTCGCAATGCTATCGGGTACCCTGTTCTCTCAGGGCGGTCTTGATTGTACTTCTGCAGATACAATTCTGGAAGGTACTCATACTGCAGTTCATACCGGGTGGGTGGATCAGTTTTATATCTATTACGCCCCTGATGATGCAAAGATTACCCTGTCATCATGTGATACAACACATACATATAACACATATGTCGAGGTATATTCAGGATACTGTTATAACAACTATGTAGGAGAGAATGATGATTTTTGTGACAGTCAGGCTGAATTTTCATTTGCTGCTGAAGCAGGAAAATTTTATACTATCTACTGGAAAGGTCAATATACTGATGGAACCTATGACTGGACATTAACCAGCGGACCCATTGTTCCCGGGGAATTCTGTATATCTGCAATACCGGCCGTTATCGGGGGCAACCTCGCTGACCATACGGGAGGACGGGATCAGTGGTATAGCTATACCACAACCATGGACGGCTTGTTAAGCCTTTCTTCATGTGACAGTACAGCATCGCAAACTTATATTGAACTATGGGTAAATGGTTGTCAGGGCTGGGTTGAGGATTATAATAGCTTTGGCTGCGGATCTCAGGCGAGACTTTCCATTCCTGTAGCGGCAGGTACGGAATACCTTATCAAATGGAGAGGCGGTACTAATGGAACAGGAAGTTATAACTGGGTGCTGGATGAACGGGCCCTGTTGCAGGGTGAAGCATGCGAGAATCCTTTAATGGCAGTGCCCGGTGGGAACATTGCTGATCATTCACTCGGGACAGATCAATGGTTTGAATATACAGCTACTATGAATGGGAAAATTGCACTTTCTACCTGTGATTCTACAATAGAAAACACTGAGGCATATGTTTACCGGGATTGTATGGATGATTTGGTTGATATCGTAAGTTTGGAATGCTATGGGCAGACAGATGTATTTTTTAAAGCAGATTCTGGTGTGACTTACCTGATCGACTGGAGCAGTGCATATACTTCAGGAATATATACCTGGACCCTCACAGAATCTCCTGTCAGTCCAGGTGATTTCTGCACTTCACCAATACCTGCCGTAGTCGGGAGCAATTTTGCCGATCATTCCAATAGCGGGCAGGACCAGTGGTATTCCTATACCGCCACCATGGATGGGAAGATCACCCTGTGGAATTGCGATTCGACTACTTATAATTCATATCTGATGGTTTATACAGGTTGTGACGAATGGGAGTTCCTCTATGGGGATAATGAATGTGGTGAATGGAATGAAAATGTGAACTTTGGTGCTTCTGCAGGGCAGACATATTATATCAAATGGGGTGTCAGCAGTAACGAAGGACAGTACAACTGGGGCCTGAGTGAAGAGGCAGCTGCCCCTGGAGAAATATGTAACCTTGCCATGCCTGCTGATACCGGGTGGAACACAGCCGATCATACAGGCGGAGTTGACCAGTGGTATTACTTTACAGCTACAGCCAATGGTGAGATTGAATTAAGTTCATGTGATACCACAACAGAAGATACAGAGGTAGAAATCCGTACAGGGGATTGTTATATAAGTCCATATTATGGAAATGATGATTATTGTGGCAACCAGTCCTATGTTCATTTCTGGACAGAGGGCGGAGTGACCTATTACATAAGATGGTCAGGAGCAAAGACCAGTGGAACGTACAACTGGCATTTGAATGAAATACTGCCTCCGCAGGGGGAAACCTGTGATTATCCTTTTGAGGCTGTTGAAGGGACCAATTTTACCGATAATGCAGGCGGACACCAATGGTTCAGATATACTGCTTCTAAAAATGGGATAGCAACCATATCGACCTGTGGACTGACCACTGAAAATACCTCTGCAATGGTCATTGAAAAATGCTGGGGCGCAGCCTTGATGGTGGAATGGATCGATTGCGGTGAACAAACGGAATTTAAATTAGGTGTGGGCGAAGGAAATTCTTACCTGATCCAATGGGGTGCATATAATACCAATGGATCCTATAACTGGACCCTTTCCCTGGATACAAATATAGTGGCTGGAGAATACTGCGCAGTACCTCTTGAAGCGGTTGAAGGAACCAACATTGCTGATCATACAGGAGGCGTAGAGCAATGGTTCAGTTATACCGCCACCCAGGATGGGATCATAGAAATCAGTACATGTGGATTAACATCGGAAGATACCTATGGAGAAGTTTATGAGGGTAGCTGCGGTTCCGGAACAATAGCCTGGGGTGATGATCAGTGTGATAACCAGACAAATCTGACTTTCGCTGGCATGACAGGTGTTACCTACCTGATCCACTGGTCACCTTTTTATACAGACACTATCTACCAATGGACACTCGTAGAACGTGATCCGGTACCGGGTGAATTATGTGCGGTAGCCATTGAAGCCGTTGCTGATACCAATTTTGCCGATAATAGCGGTGAAAGGGACCAGTATTTCTTTTACACAGCAACAATAGACGGGGTGATTGAGGTCAGTACCTGCGGGCTTACCGATGAAGACACCTATGTTCAGGTCTCGTGGCTTCAATGTGATGCAATGTATATAGGTGAATCAGATGATGCCTGCGGTATACAGTCAAAATTTGTATTTAATTGTACGGCTGGAGAAACATACTACTTCAACTGGACGGCCTGGAACACAGGAGGGTCCTATCCCTGGATACTGGATGAAAGGTTGCCAGAGGCAGGAGAAGTCTGCCAGCTGGCCCATGAAGCTGTCTCAGGATCAAACTTTGTCGATCATAGCGGCGGGATCGACCAGTGGTTCACATATACTACAACCATGGACGGATTGCTGATCGTTTCGAGCTGTGATTCTACTGAAGAAGATACAGAAGTTGAGATCTGGTGGGATTGCGGCAGTGGTTGGTATGCACGGGATGATAACGGTTGCGGCCTGCAGTCCCTGGCCAGTGTCGAAATGAGTTCCGGTGAGACCTATCGTATACGCTGGATGGGTAACAAGACCTCGGGCAGCTATACCTGGACATTATCCGAAAGGGTCCTGCAGCAGGGAGAGACCTGCGACAACCCTAAACCGGCCGTGATCGGGACCAACATAGCCGACCATACTAGTGGACAGGATCAGATATATACTTATACTGCAACTCAGTACGGGGTTATTGAAGTGTCAAGCTGTGGCCTGACTGATGAAATGACCAATGTAGAAGTTGCCCAGGATAATTGTTGCTGCAATTTCCCGCAGGGAGAGCATGGGAACTGCTGGCCCCAGGACAGGTACAGGTTCACGGTATACGAAGGCAATACCTATTACATACAATGGAAGAATTACGATACCAAGGGAGTATATGAGTGGACGCTTGAAGAAAGGGATCATTATGATGGAGAGTTTTGCAGTACCAGTATAATGGCTGTGGAAGGACTCAATGTTGCCGATCATACTCCGGGTATTGACCAGTGGTTCCTGTATCATGAGCCCTTCGACTCCGGAATGGTGACCGTCAGCACTTGCGGACTGACACCTGAAATAACCACTGTTGAGGTGTTCGCGGAATATTGTCCGGGTATTTTCGTTACAGACGGGTATTATACATGCGGGAACCAGTCATCCGCTACATTCTATGCAGAGAAAAATATAAATTACTTCATTAGATGGTCAGGTCAGAATACTACCGGCACATATAACTGGTTACTCAGGACTACTGACCTCTCACTTGATTTTACTCATATCGATGTAAGCAGCTTTGGTGGAAATGACGGATCGATTGACCTGATCATTGAGGGTGGAAAGGCGCCCTTTACCATAAACTGGAGTACCGGGGCACTTACCGAAGACCTGACAGGAATTACTGCCGGCACCTATACTGTAACTGTTACTGATTCAGAGGGTTATAGTGAAACGATGACAGTATTTGTAGCACAACCCCCGTATCCGGGTGTGAATTACGGTGATTCACCCGACTGGAGTTGGGTACGGAAATACGGAGGCTCAGGAAATGATGTGGTAAAAAACCTGGTTGTGGATGCCTCAGGGAATACCTATGCAGCCGGACTGTATTCGGGATCTATTACAGTTGGTACTAATGATCTGACAGCAACCGGACTCGAAAATCTCCTGCTCTTTAAGCTGGATAACACGGGTGCTGTCTCCTGGGTAAATACGGCCACAACGGGGGAAGAGGAATTTATATGGGCTGAAGATGTGGATGTGGATGCCGATAATAACCTGCTCGTTACAGGAAGCTATAACGGGGCTACGGCTGATTTCGGCAGTGAATCGCTGACCAATGGAACGGGCACCAATAATTTCTTCCTTGCAAAGTATGATAATACAGGCACACTGTTATGGGTGCAGGATTACGACCTGGGCGGACACGAGGTTGGAAGACAGGTAACAGCCGATGCTACGGGGGAAATTTATTTGCTTGTACAGAAACGCAATTACAATAGTTCCTCTGACTGGGTACATGAGGAATCATTCATCATAAAACTTGATTCAGCAGGAGGTGTTCTGTGGACTAACTACACGGAAGCTGAAATTGTGGAATTTGTCAAGCTGGATCAGGGTATAGCCATTGCAGGTAATTTACCCGGACCGGCATCGTTCGATACCATGTATTTCGAACAGGAGAATCCTTCAATATTTGTGGGTATGATGGACCTCTCCGGTGCGTATAGCTGGGTCGGTGATCCGCACAGCGAGGACCGGGCCTTCATAAACGGACTGGCTGCCGATCCGGCAGGGGACCTTTATGCAACGGGAGTACACTTTGGAGGTCTTGATTTTGGAGAAGAATACCTGGTTACTGACGGAACGGGTCTGGGACGTGGATATCTCATAAAATTCACTGTTGACCAGGAACTCGTAGGGGTAAAAAATACAGACACTGATAATACAAGGTTCTTTAAAATAGCCATTGAGGACGATAAGGTAGTTGTGGACGGATGGAGGGGAGAGGATATGCTCCTATGGGAGACAAGCCTGTCCGGACAGGGTAATTTCATAGTGGAATTTGATACATCAGGGACCCTCAGTCAGGTAGCGCATAATGATAAACCGATCGGCAGGTTCACTTTCTCAGGGAACAAGATCTATTATTCCACACAACTGCCCGATCTGGCAATTATCAGAGCGGATATAGGGGCCGTACCTGACTGGGAAAGAAATACATCGGGTGATAACGGCAGCATGGCAGCCTGGTACCATATCGATGTGGATGAAATGGGGAATACGCATATGATAGGACGCATCGGAGGCACCAATGACCTGGGGAATATGACAGTGACAGGAGGTAATAATTTTGTGGCCAAGTTTGACCCTGAAGGAGATGCCATCTGGCTGAAATTCATTGAATCCAACGCCAGTTCTGCTGCCATTACAGCTGATATGGACGGGAATGTGCTGGCTGCCGGAATGTTTATTGATACAATCAGGGCAGATGGCATAACTCTGACCACCGAACTACTTGACCAGGGTGGTTACCTGGCCAAATACTCACCTGATGGTGATCTGATCTGGATGAGGCACCTGGAAACAAATGCTCTCTTTGGATTAAGTGCAGTAGAAACAGATAATCTTGGCAATATTTATATGGTCGTCTCATTCAGCGATTCTTTGTATATAGCGGAACAGCTGTATACAGCTATGGGGGGGTATGATATTGCAGTATTTAAGATTGACCCGGACGGAGAATTCATGTGGATCAAGTTCCTCGCAGGTTATCAAAACGATGTAGCACGCGATATCACTACAGATGGATGGAACCTGTTCATTACCGGAGGCTTCGAGGGTACACCGACCTATGGGAAAGAGACACTAACCAGCTGGGGAGGTTATGATGCTTTCCTGGCCAAGATGGATCCTGACGGGAAAATAATCTGGGTTAAGTCAGGAGGAGGAATGGCCTATGACCGGGCTCATGCTGTGACCGCAGATGAAAATGGCTATTCATATATTTCGGGAATGTCATATGGCTCTTCAATAAGCTTCGACCACCTGAGTCTGGATCAGAGGGATGACAGGTACTATCACTTCCTGGCCCGTTATAAGCCAGATGGAACTGTTGACTGGATCACTCACCTGGAATCCAATGACGGATGGCCGGCTTACCAGATGGACGTCGATCCTTACGGTAATGTGTATACTGCAGGCACATATAATGATTACCTGCGTTTGCCCTCCGGACTCGAATTTGCAAGTCCGGGTGCAGGCAATTCATGGGTGGCAAGTTATACGGATGCCGGAGATATGCGATGGATTAAAACCAACCAGGGAAGCAGCGGAATGACGGGACTGTATGGCCTGGATGTTTTCGGAGTGGATAATGTGGTGATCGCCGGAAGGATCGCCAATGATGTGGTAACCTTTGATGATAAGAAGCTGGTTAGCACAGCAGAAAATGCTTTCATGGCAATGATCTATTTCGAGAACCAGCCGTTCATAAGTTTCGTGAAAACTGATGTTAGTGAAGCCGGCGGATTTGATGGGATGATCGACCTGACAGTCACCGGAGGCACCCCGCCCTATACCTATGACTGGAGCAACGGTGCCTTTACAGAGGATCTGACTTTCCTCAGGGCAGGAACCTATTCAGTCACCGTGATGGATGATGCAGGCCAGACAATTACAAAGACAATTGTTATTGAAGAACCGTCTGTGGCAGCCTGTAACATCAACCCAAGATTCAGTTATGAAGCTGACCAGGATACAGTCTGGTTCCAGAACCTGACATCCGGACTGGAATATTTCTGGAAGTTTGGAGACGGGACTTACTCTACACTCGAAAATCCGGTCCATGTATATGGTGCCTCAGATGTTTTCGAAGTCTGTATGACAGCCTATGATTCGGTTACTGACTGTTCAGCAGAGATCTGTGCGGATGTTGAAGTGGGTATCATTGACTGCAATGCTGATTTCGGGTATTTCTATGATGCAGCCGACAGCATGCTTATCCATTTCACCGATCAGTCAATAGGCAACGTAAACCGCTGGTACTGGAACTTCGGGAACGGTAAATTCAGCACCGAGCAGAATCCTGACCTGAAATACACCAAGCCGGGTATCAAACATGTATGCCTGTACACACTGGACAACATCAGCGGGTGCCAGTCGGAGGCATGTATGGATATCCAGGTAGGGACCCTTGTCCTGAAACCCGACTTTACCTTCCTGGTGAATCCCGATTCACTGAAGGTCAGATTTAATGATCAGACGGTGGGAACTGTCAGTGATTGGTACTGGACATTCGGGGATGGTACATTCATCAATGAAAAGAATCCTGTTCACAGCTACAAGACTGCTGATATCTATGATGTATGCCTGTTTGTAAGGAATGCTGCGGGTAGTTTCGCCGAGGTATGCAAGAAGGTACAGGTGGGAGAACGCACCTGCAACCTGGATGCAGCCTACACGTACATAATCAGTTCGACGGGCAATGCGGTACAGTTTGCCGACCGGTCGCTGGGTACACCCAACTCCTGGTTCTGGGATTTCGGCGACGGGACGACCGGTTCGAGGCCCACCCCGCTTCATATCTTCACAAACAATGGCATGTACCAGGTGAAATTATCGGTCCGGGATACGATTAGCGGGTGTTCCGACCAGTACATTGAGTACATACAGGTAGGTGAGATCGATTGTTATGCCGACTTCGACTACAATGTTAATGAGGCGACCAGCACGGTAACCTTCAACGATTACTCCAGTGATAATATAATGACCTGGTTCTGGTCGTTCGGGGATGGCAAATATTCAACACTGAAGGATCCTGCGCATACCTACAAGCGTGCCGGGCAGTATAGTGTGACATTGACGGTTTTGGATGTAACGGGTCAGTGTATGGACCTGAAGATGGAGCAGCTGCAGGTAGGCACCGTTGAATGTAATGCAAGCTTCAACTATTATATTGATTCACTGACGAATATGGCATACTTCAATTCCGAGGTAACCGGATCGGTAACCAACCTGTTATGGTTTTTCGGGGACGGAAGCAGCTCAACAGCTATCAACCCGACCCACAAGTTCAAGTATCCCGGGTTCTATTCTGTAGGATTGAATGTTTTCAATGACGCAACGGGTTGTATGGATTTCTGCGAGGAGATCATACTGATAGGAGCCCGCGGTACAGATGTGGCGGCAGATTTCATTTACACGATTTCTGCTACTGCGACTGATGTCAGTTTTACTGATAAATCAAAGGGTGACATTACTGGTTACATCTGGGATTTCGGTGATGGAAGCCCGGTAGCATCATTGAAAAATCCGGTTTATACCTATGATGAAGGTGGCTTCTATTATGTCTGCCTGACTGCATTGAGCAACCAGATCTCTCATACCAGTTGTAAGTTCATCCAGGTGGCTCCTGAACTAGGAGATGATTGCCTGGCCGAGTTTATTTATGCAACGGATTCATTGAATACTTCGGCATCCTTTGTTGATGTATCATTCGGTGAACCCGACTCATGGTATTGGGATTTCGGAGACGGTGAAAGCTCTGGTGATCAGGGTCCGGATCCTGATCATATCTATAGTCAGGCAGGTATTTACCTGGTTACCATGAGTATTGCCAGTTCGGCGACGGGATGCACAGATACCTATTATGACCTGGTGCCCATTAGCCAGGGCAGCACAGGGCTGATTGGGGGCTTCGGATATGATGTGGACACCCTTGAGCTGAAGGCCGAAAGCTACCCGGTAGACTATGTGGGTGTATCGCTTGGGGATGCCAAGAAATTCAAGTGGACCTTCGGGGATGGATCGGTGGATTCTACCAACCTCCATCCCACACATGTCTATACGGTGCCAGGGGCCTATAATGTTTGTTTCACGGTATCCAATCCTGTAACCGGTGAAAGCAATGAAAAGTGTGATATTGTTTATGTGGGAGTAACAGGTTTGCAGAGTATTGAGATGAATGGCAGCCTGGAAGTTTATCCGAATCCCTTTGAGGATTATACCACCATTTTCTTTAATATTACCCAGGGTTCTTTTGTCGACCTTGCTCTGTATGACCTGCTGGGAAGGAAAGTGAAGGTATTGCTCTATGAGGACATGGTATCGGGCATCCACGAACTGCTGCTCGAAAATGATGGCATGGAAAGTGGCGTATACTATTTGATAATAACCACCGGGCAGGGTAGGCTTACGAAAAAGATTATTGTGCAATAATCCTTAATCATAAATAAAGAAAGGGATCGTTTTTTGCGATCCCTTTTTTTATTAATTTTATCCTGAATAAATAAAAAGGTATTCAAATGAAGCGCATAACTATTTTAATTATTTCTCTGACCCTTACATCTATACAAAGCTATTCACAGCAGGATGATCTTCAAAAGTATCTCGATAGTTATATTGAAACAGGTTCGGTGAACTTTTCAGATAAAATCCATGACCTGGCACCAGGTTCGCAGTATGATCTTTTCTGCCAGATATGGGATAAAAGGATATCCGCTCCCGGAGAAGCAATCAGGCTGGCCGAAGATTTGATCAGCCGGCATGCAGATTTCCCGGAGGCTCATATGGCTATGGGATATTTACAAATGGAAGAAGAAGCTGAGTATGAGGCTGCGATTAAGCATTTTGACAAGGCGATTGCACTCAAGAAGGATCTCTATATGGCTTTTGTGTTCAGAGGGCTTGCCAGAATATATTTGAACGACCATAAGGCCGCACTTGAGGATTTTGATGCGGTGCTATCAAAAACCCGTAATAATGCCCTGGCAGCTTTGTTACGCGGTGTGGCACGATACAAGACAGGTGATATCTCAACCCTGGTCTCTGACTTC
>CAZILN010000342.1:0-6989 GCA_964540005.1 uncultured Bacteroidaceae bacterium
ACCCCTGGAGGTATCTTTCCCGGGCCATTATCCTGTAGCCAGGATCGTTCCCGAGAGGACGGGCAATGAAATAAGTTTTAAGTTCGAGGGCATCGGTTTTGCCGTGGCAGCTCATCCTGATGGAAAAGATTACGGCAAGGGGAACCATGTATTCCTTACGGAAGTATATATCGACGGAAGCCTTGCCGAAAAAGTTAAACTGCCTACTGCTGTTAACCAACGCAGATTCACGCCGTTCTGGAAGTACCAGATGCCCAGAGGAGTACACAAGGTAGTGATCAGGGTACTCAACCCGGTTGATTATGCGAAGGTCGAGTACCTGTATGCCGTGATCTATGATGATAAGCCGTATCAGATAGAATGGTAATGTCAGGGTTTGGAGCTAATCCGGGATATAAGCCTGGCTCCGGGATCTATCACGGCCTGTGATAATAATGTTACCTATGAGAACAGGATTTTTTGTTTCCGGCTGGATCAGGTGGATAATCCCGGTAATCATGCTATCCTGCACACACCGGGATCTGCAGGTTGATGAGATCCTGTGCAATAATAAAATATATCCGAAAGGAACCGGACCTGGCGGGATAAGGTTTAGCTGGAAATTAAGATCCACAGAGAGGGATGTTGTTCAGACTGCCTACCGTGTGGTGCTGACCAACGGGTTAAACGGTACCTTCAAGGAGGGGGAACTGATCTGGGATTCAGGCATCCGGAAGAGCAACCGGAGCATCCTGGTACCTTATGATGGCCCTCTTCTGGACCCGGGTACATCCTATATCTGGAAGGTAAAGGTTTGGGACAACCATGGCAATGAATCTGCATGGTCAGGGGAGGGAAGGTTTATTACCGGTCTTGAAAAAACGGAAGATTGGCAGGGAGCCAGGTGGATCGCTTATGATGAGCTCGATCCGGAACAAAGGATAGTCCCTGGAATACATCTTCCGCAATACAGGAAGAAATGGAGTGACAGGGCGACTGGCGATCACATCCTGCCCATCCTGAGACATGAGTTTATAGCAGAAAAAGAAGTGAAACAGGCTCTGGTATTTGTCTCAGGATTAGGACATTACAAGCTTTATATCAACGGCGAAAAGGTTTCCGCAGATATGCTTTCACCAGGATGGACCCAGTATGACAAAATCTGTTTCTATAATGTGTACGACGCCACCGAACTGATCAGGAAGGGAGGGAACTGTCTCGGAATGATGCTGGGCAATGGATTTTATGCGGTTCCCAACACACGATACCGTAAGCTGATCACATGGTACGGCCATCCGGCGATGATCCTTATGATGAAGTTGGTATACTGTGACGGTAGCAGCGAGACCCTTACAAGTAACAGTAGTTGGCAAACCACACGCGGACCTATCACTTATTCAAGCATTTATGGAGGAGAGGATTACAATGCGACGATAGAAATGTCCGGATGGGACATGCCGGAGTACAGCGGTATCAGTTGGAAACATGCCGTGGAAATTGATCCTCCTGCCGGTGAACTGGTGGCGGAATCCACCTTTCCTGTTAAGGTAGAACAGACCTTTGAACCGGTATCGGTGGTTCCGGCTGGCCACCAGGGAGCTTACCTGTATGATTTCGGACAGAATGCTTCGGGGATCATGGAACTGTGTGTCAGGGGGAACAGGGGGGATACGGTCATCCTGACACCCGGAGAACTGGTTACGGATAAGCTTGAGATAAACCAGATGGGATCAGGGAGCCCATGTTATTCACGATATATTTTGAATGGGAATGGAACGGAAACCTGGCGGCAGAGGTTTACCTATACTGGGTTCCGTTATGTACAGGTTGAAGGTGCTGCTCCCGGGGACAGCGATGGATCCGTCCCGCAGATCCTGAGTTTGAAGATGTTACATACCCGTAACTCCGCACCCACAACAGGGACGTTCAGGACTTCGGATGAACTGTCTGACCGGATATTTTCGTTGATCCTCTGGGCCGTTCGCAGCAATTTTCAGAGTGTGCTGACCGATTGTCCCCACAGGGAAAAGCTCGGCTGGCTCGAACAGTCATACCTCATGGGAGGCAGTGTTCATTATAATTATGACGTATATCACTTGTATTGTAAAATAATAGATGACATGATCCGGTCCCAGGGAGCAGACGGGCTTGTTCCGTGCATTGCCCCTGAATATACCCGTTTTGAAGGCAATTTCAGGGACAGCCCGGAATGGGGCTCGGCCTGTGTGATCCTGCCATGGCTGGTGTACAGGTGGTACGGGGATATGGAACAGGTCGGTAAAGCCTGGGACATGATGACGCGGTATGCGGATTACCTTAAGGGTAAAGCGGATCATCAAATCCTCAGTCATGGCCTGGGTGACTGGAATGACCTTGGTCCCGATAACCCCGGGTATTCACAACTTACTCCCGTTGCCTTGACAGCAACGGCCATTTACTGTTATGATCTCGAGCTCCTGGGCAGAATGGGAGACCTGCTTGGGAAATACGATACGGCAGAGATCTTCAGGGCCAGGGCAGAGAGGGTACGGGAGGCCTTTAACAGGAGTTTCTTCGACGCAGCCGGTGCCACCTATGCAACAGGGAGCCAGACCGCCATGTCGATGCCGCTGGTGCTCGGGCTGGTGGAGGAGAGATACCGGGCACGTGTGCTTTCCAACCTTATCGATTCGATCAATACATCCGGGAAAGCACTGACGGCCGGTGATGTAGGTTATTATTTCCTGATAAGGGCATTGCAACAGGGTGACGCGAACCAGCTCATCTGTGAGATGAATGAAAGGGAGGATGTTCCGGGCTACGCGTACCAGATGAAGATGGGTGCCACAGCGCTCACTGAATCATGGTCAGCGCTCAGTACACTTTCCAATAACCACCTGATGCTTGGCCACCTGATGGAATGGTTTTACAGCGGACTGGCAGGTATTGATCAGACAGAAGCTTCGGTAGCCTATAACGAAGTATTGATTGAACCCCATCCCTGTGAGGGCATACGGACTGCTTCGGCAGAATTTGAGTCCCCTCACGGCAGGATCTCGTCCTCCTGGGAGAGAACCCCGGGAGGCTTTGACCTGGAGATCAGCATTCCGGTCAATGCCCATGCACTGATCAGGTTGCCAGATGGCTACGGATATATCACCCGGGAGAAAGGAAAAAAAGGGACAGCACTGGTGAAGGGCACAACGTCAGAGGATCAGGTTACAGGAGTTGTCAGGACCGGCTCGGGCAGATACAGGTTTAATATAGTTAAAAGGGAATCAACAGAATAATGATAGGCATACCTTATCGAGGGGAAGAATGTTTCAGGGGATTGGGATAAGCCGATCGTTAAAATACAAACTTATCATGATGAACAGATCAACATTTATTAGTCTGGCCTTCATCGGCCTGGTTTCAGTGATGTGTAATCACCCACCACATAAGGATCTACATGTAGTAGATAACCAATGGCGGAAGTTGAAAACGCTGTCAGCCGGAGGATTACTGGGTGAGCGCCTGGACCTGTGGCGGGATGTGCGGCTCTGGTTCGTGGCCGATTCAGGATTCCTGCTTTCAGGCTTCGAAACACGTCCCGGGATACATCCATGGCAGGGGGAGCACGTGGGTAAGTGGCTTCATGCCGCCGTGCTGGATTACCAGGTGACCCACGATAAATCCTTAAAGAAGGAAATGGACCGGACCGTCAAGCGGTTGATCTCCACCCAGTTACCCAACGGGTACCTGGGCACATATTCTGAAAAGGACAGGTTTTATGTTGTGCCTGAAGATACCCGCGGGTGGGATGTCTGGACCCACCGTTACAATCTTTACGGCCTCCTGGTGTATGAAAAATATTTCCCGGACGAAAATGTACTGAAGGCCTGCAGGGGAATGGGTGACCTGCTTATCGAAACATTCGGCGGGGATAGGAATGATATTACTAGGTACGGGACGAGGAAGGGAATATCTTCGACGACACTGCTGGAATCGATGGTCATGCTCTATGAAGCGACGGGTGATAAAGCATACCTGGAATTTGCAGAGCAGATCGTTGCCCGCAGTGAAGACAACCTGGAATTGCATCTGATGGGTGCCATGCTGAACCATGAGAGTGTAGTTGATCCGGGGGAAGGGAAGGCATACCAGTTGATGTCCAACCTGCTTGGCTATTACCGGCTGTATCTCTGCACGGGAAACATGGATTACCTGTTGACCATGTTGAACGGATGGGAGGAGATAAGGCTAAACCATCTGCTGGTCACCGGCGGTCCATGGACCCGCAAAATGGAGTACAATGCCAATAAGGAGTGTTTTGCACGGTCAAGCGATTTTGATCCCGGGCTGGTCACCGTGGAGAACTGCTGTACGGTGACCTGGATCCAGCTGAACCTTCACCTGTTTGAGCTTACCGGGGAGGCGATATATGCTGCTGAAGCTGAGAAGGCAGTATTCAACCATTTGCTGAGCGCCCAGGACACCAACGGCCTGGATTGGTGTTACTATACCCCGCCCAATGAGCCTGAAAGAGCATTTGAGCCAGCCATTACCTGCTGTGCCTCGAGCGGTCCCAGGGCACTTGAAATGTTCTCCGGCCGGATGGCAGGCGAAATTGGCGATCATCTCTGCATCAGCAGCTTCGCTCCCTGCAGGGTTGCTTTGCCGGATCGTTTCGGCTTAGGGGAACTGGAAATTTCAGGTGACTATCCCGATAAACATACCACAACGATCCGTTTTCATCCGGAAGAGGTAAGTGAATACACCCTGGAGTTCAGGATACCCCGGGGTACTGCCCTGGTATCGGTCGAACTCAACGGGGAGGCAACACAAGCCGTTGAAAACAACAGGGGCTTTATGGAGGTTTCGCACCGGTGGGAAGACGGAGATTCACTCACTGTGAAACTGGCATATCAGCTGGCCGTGCATATACAGAGCGGCGCTGAAGGGGAAAAATGGCTGGCATTTACTTACGGACCACTGGCCCTGGCCCAGGTCATCAGGCCGGGCATGAAGACCGGGGAACCCTTCCTGCATCAAAAGATCGATACTGGTTCACCGGATAAGGTATTAAGCAGGCTGGAAGCTGCAGAGAAGGATAAAACGGGCAACTCCTTCAGGATATCAGGGACAGGTATAATCCTGGTGCCTTACAACAGTATAGGTACAAGGGAATCCGGACCCAGAACATATTTCAAATGTTCACTATGATCGTACTCCTTCCCGCTTCCGGGTATGCAGAATACCTGATATCCACCTATCCATGTTCCATGGGTGGTTCTAGCTCAGGCCGGAGCATACGGTATTCGTATTCAGAACCTGTCGGGATGGGAAAGTATAAATATGCACAATCGATTGTTCTATACGTAAATTAGTAGTACATTTGTCCCGGGATATTCGTTTGTCTCCTGCCTGCACCGGCAACCCGGCCAGCGATGTATCACAGAGTACATAGAAAGAAATATCAACAAAGCCAACTATTTGAGGCAATAATCTCCGGGATTCGGAAGGTGGTCAATTTAAATTTCAGGATCATGAAAAATATATGTTATGTCATCTGTTCAGTAATTATAATAGCCGGCTTATCATCGTGTTCGCCACCCGGGGAGAAAAAGGATGGGCAGGACCGGAAACCCAATGTCGTGTTCTTCCTGATTGATGATCTTGGATGGAGTGATCTGAAGTGTTACGGAAGCTCATTATATGAGACACCCAGAATCGACCAGTTTGCCAGGGAAGGAGTAATGTTCACGAACGCCTATGCAGCATGCCATGTATGTTCGCCGACAAGGGCGAGTATCCTGACGGGAAAATATCCTGCAACCATTCATCTGACGGATTTTTTGCCGGGTCGACGGGAATTCCCTTTCCAGAAATTTTTGAATGCGGAGATCAACCAGCACCTGCCCTATGAGGAGCAGACAATTGCTGAGGTCCTTCAGGAAAACGGATATAAGACCGGGATAATCGGGAAATGGCACCTTGGTGATGAACCATCCACACCGATGGAACATGGATTCGATTTTCATATTCCTGATTGGCTGGGTGGCGTGGCTAAGACCTTTTATGCACCCTATCATCTTGGCGGACTTGAGGCTCCGGAGGGTGAGTACCTTACGGACCGGCTTACCGATGAGGTACTGAAATATATTGAAGAGAACAGGGATGCCCCGTTCTTCCTATATTTTGCTCATTATGCTGTTCATGATCCTATCGAGGGACGGCCGGACCTGGTGGCAAAGTATGAAGCCAAACTGAAGGACTTGCCGCCCCCGGCAGGCGAACCCTATATACTGGAGGGTAACCCGGATGATGAAGATCCCCTGACCAGAGAGGAACTTGATGACTTGCTGAAGGAGCCTGAATATGCAGGGTATAGTGTCCTTCCGCACAGGACGGTCAAGATAAAACAATTCCAGGATAACGTACAGTTCGCCGCCATGGTGGAAAGCGTGGACGAAAGTTTCAGGCGTGTACTGGCCAAACTGGATGAACTTGGGCTCGAGGAAAACACTATTGTGATCCTTTATTCCGATAACGGGGGCATGTCGTCTGCAAATTTCTGGAACCCAGACAGGAACATACCGGAAGCCAATCTGGACAAAGCCTTTTCGACATCGAACCTACCATTACGGGGAGCCAAGGGATGGTTGTACGAAGGTGGGATAAGGGAACCCCTGATCATCAAGTGGCCCGGTCAAGGAGCAAAAGACGTGGTATGCGACGTACCGGTAACCAGTCCTGACTTTTATCCCACGATCCTGGATATGCTGGGCATATCGATGCCGGCAGGAGTAAAAACTGACGGGGTAAGTATAGTACCCCTGCTAAAAGGCGGGTCGCATCTTGACAGGGAGGCCATATACTGGCATTTCCCGCATTACAGTAACCACGGGATGCAGAGTCCCGGCGGTGCCATCCGGGCCGGTGACTTTAAACTGATTGAGTACTTCGAGAACAATACCGTACAGTTGTTCAACCTGAAGGAAGACATTGGTGAGCAGCATGACCTGTCGGCCTCTGAACCTGAAAGGGCA
>CAZILN010000343.1:0-2223 GCA_964540005.1 uncultured Bacteroidaceae bacterium
CCTTATAATTGATAATCAGCTGGGGGTCCAGTCCGGCCAGGAGGATATCGTAAGGGATCTTTGCCTCGAAAACCTTAACAGTAACCTTGGATGTTGTCAGGATCTCTCCGGCGCCCATAACAAATTCAAAGTTTTCAGTAAATGGGACAAACCTTAATGAGTCCACGAAGAATCCTGTCTTAAACAATGAATCCTTAACACTGATCCTGATTGTATCCCTGCTGATCAGGCCCTTTTTCAGAGCCTCCCTTTCTGTCATTCCGGCTTCAATAAGGCTGTCAGGAATACTTCCGATTTTCTGTACTACCCTGAATGAATCGGTTCTGAGAAAAGTGGTCAGTGTATCGAAACTTCCTGTATAGCGTTGATAAACAGCTCTGTATGCGACTTGCGCAGTTCTTATTTCCTTGAGGCGTTTAATCGTTGCCTCTTCCCTATTATCCTTCACCTTGTTAAAACGGATAGGTGTCATAATGCTTTCATACAACAAATAGGCCAGAACGATTATCGCTGCAACTAGGATTATCTGTATTACTGTTTTCATTTTAAGAATCCGGATTTGTTTAGGTATTAGGTATGGCTGCAAATTTAAAATAAAAATTCAGAAATTAAATTCTAATTTTAGCTTTTATTGATATCCATGCTGAAAGACCATATAATATCAATACTCAGGAAGAATCTTGATTACGCGCCCACAAAAAGCCAGGTAAGGCTGATTGATCAGCTGGGAGCATACCTTGTATCACAGGATGATATGGAGATCATGCTGGTAAAAGGTTATGCAGGCACAGGTAAAACCAGCATGGTTAAATCAATTGTGACTACACTGGATGCGTTCAGGCTGAGATATGTCTTGCTGGCTCCAACAGGGAGGGCGGCCAAGGTACTGTCTTTATATGCAGACCGGCCTGCCTTCACCATTCATAAAAAGATATACAGGCAAAAAACCGCAAAGGAGGGTATTGGTCAGTTTGTCCTCAACAGGAACCTGCAGGCTTCCACGGTTTTCATTATCGATGAGGCTTCGATGATAACCAACCAGTCACAGGAAGTAACTCATTTCGGATCGGGGAAACTGCTGGAGGACCTCATCGAATATGTTTACAGCCAGCCCGGTTGTAAACTCATCCTGATCGGTGATACGGCGCAGCTTCCGCCGGTAGGCCTGAGTATAAGTCCGGCCCTAGATCCTGCAGTATTGTCGGAATTTGACATGATAGTCAGGGAATCCTTTCTTGATGATGTGATCAGGCAATCCATTGGATCCGGAATCTTAACCAATGCTACCCTGCTTCGAAATGACCTCTCCCGTGAACGCTTTGATAAACCTGGATTTAAGCTGAAGGGTTTTGATGATATCGACAAGATCAGCGGGGAATACCTTCTTGAGGAGATCAGTAATTCATACGACAGGTATGGCATGGGGGGCACAGCCATTATTACCCGGTCGAATAAAAGGGCGAACAGGTTCAATAATGCTATTCGGGGCCAGATCCTGTTTAAGGATGAGGAAATCAGCCAGGGGGATAACCTGATGATTGTAAGGAATAACTATTACTGGAATGATGATGATGAGACTATTGATTTCATTGCTAATGGTGATACTGCGGAGGTTGTAAAAATAGCCGGGTTTGAGGAACTTTATGGTTTTCATTTTGCACAGGCAGAACTGAAATTTCCGGATTATGGTGATATCCGGATTCAGGCGCGGATCATCCTCGATGCACTTTCTACGGAGTCTGCCTCACTTACTGCCGATGACGGAAGGTTATTGTATAATAATATTGCTCAGGATTATCCCGAACTGAAATCCAGGAAAAAGAAGTATGAAAAGATCAGGGAACATCCATATTTTAACGCCCTACAGGTAAAATTTGCATATGCCATAACATGCCATAAGGCTCAGGGGGGTCAGTGGAAATCAGTTTTTGTCGACCAGGGATATACACCCCGCGAAATGATAGACAGGGATTATTATCGCTGGTTATATACAGCTGTTACCCGTGCTACTGAAAAACTTTATCTCATTAACTTCCCTGAAGACTATTTCAATACTCACAAGTAAGGAGCAGAATAAAATAAGTAATGAAATATCTCCTGAATATATACTAAAACTGGAAAAAATGCATTATATTGATAGAGAAATCATTTCTTTTGCAACTTCTGATTACTATCTGATATAAAAGTGCATCCTCCTGATTAATCCTCACATGTTTAGTAACA
>CAZILN010000344.1:0-5720 GCA_964540005.1 uncultured Bacteroidaceae bacterium
CAAGATTATTAAAAGTTTTTTTCACTGGAAAAGAAAAAATTCGTATACTGCATCATTACCTGTAGCAGAAATAAACTCGTTTATGAAAAGACTGTATACATTGGCATCGATCCTGGCTGTCGGAAGTGGCCTCTTTGCCCAGCAAGTGGTACTGACCTATAAAACGCATGGACTGGCTGTAGGCCATGTCAACGATATGAAAATGTCTGAGTATGTGGATCCGGGTTCCGGGGGAAAAGACCAGGTCTGGGACCTGAGTCAAATGGAAAGCAAAAAAGATTTCCGGGGCTTCATAGCACCGGCCATGGAGGTTGACTCGGGATTACATTTCACCCAGGCCAATGTGGTATTGAACGAAGAGGGAAGACAGTTCTTTTTTTGCCTTGAGGAAGAAGCCCTAACGGCCTGGGGCAGGATGAGCCAGACCGGGCAGGCACTGACAGAATACCACCGTCCCTATATTAAGATGAAATACCCCTTCGCATACGGGAATGAATTCTCCGGGGATTATGAAGGAACCTATTATCTTACCGGCAAGGAGGTGCCCCTGGCGGGTAAATACAGTGTTAAAGCCGACGGGCATGGCAAGCTGATACTTCCTGGGGGAAAGGAAGTCAACAACGCCCTCAGGGTGGTATCTGCCCGTTCTTATGACATCATGATGGAAAATGGCACACAGACTTATGAAATTCTTGCCTACCGCTGGTACAGCAACAGCGATCGCTTTCCGCTGGCCGTGCTCATCACTACATGGAACTCAGTCTGTAACCCGGAGCACTACTGCTACACAGCCGCCTACAGCTTGCCGGGACAAACTGAGAGATCTTCTGAGAGTATGCCGGAGACCGGACAGAACCCTGATTCGAAAAGTATGCTGGAGACCTTACCTGATCTTGTCAGGATTTATCCCAATCCTGTCAAAAACGAATTCACAATGGAATATACGGTGAATGCCGGTTCGGAAATCTTTATTGAACTTTACGACAATACAGGCAATAAGGTCGCAACCCTGGTAAACCAGTATAAGCAGGCCGGTATCTATTCAGAATCCTTCAATACAAATAAATTCGGGCTTACGCATGGCATTTATCACATCCGTAGCCTTATCGGTGATCATAGCATCACCACCACATTTATCAGGGAGTGATATTCCGTTATACAGGCAATTTATGCTGATTCATAGACCAGGGATAATTTTCCAGTTATTTAACTAAAACATGATATTTGTATTATGGATAAAAGTGATCCCAGTTTAACTGATAAAGAAAAACAACAGGGCAGTCAGCTTACGGTTTGGCTTGTATGGTATGAGGATAAGTTTGGATGGGGAGATGATCGCGATCCGGCTATCCCCCTTGATGCTTTTCTTACAGAAGAGGAAGCAGATAAATATATTATAGCACATGGCGGACCTAGTGATAGCGAAGCTGGTAAATTTGACGGCCGAGAGGCAGTTAAGTCAAATTTATGGGAGATAATGTATATGAATTTACTGCCCGTAGAAAGGATCAGAGAGCTTCTCAGTGAAGCTATCCGTAAAAAGCTAATTAAATAGATCTCATCTACCCCTGAAGAAATCTGAATCCGGAGAAAAATGCTTCTACCCTTGAAGGATGTTACACCCTGAGGAATATTTTCTTTTTATACAAGAAATATAGCAATCCCCACTCCAGCAGAAGCACGCCAATCGCAATAAAGACACTCCCCCACAGTTCGCTTATATCAACGGAGATCCAGTTGAAGAAGAAGCGGCTGATATCCCAGAAACTAACAATCCTGGCAGTCATATATATGGTGATGGAATTCATCCCAAAGACCCTGAAGAAAAGGGTCCAGTTCCTGGAACCTTTTACATCAATCACAAAGTAAAAAAGGGATAATAACAAAGCGCTGATCCCGGCTGCCAGTAGCACATATGGTACCGTCCACATCTTCTTAATTACAGGGTAGAACGGGCTCAGAACAAGGGCAATTGCAACCAGCGCTACTCCTGCCAGGCTGATAAAGAGGGCTTTTCTTTGTGGAACATGGGGTGAACTTCTGATTACAAAGCCTGCGATGGCTCCTAACAGGGTAATGGAAATTGCAGACACAATGCACAGGAAACCTTCAGGATCAAAATCAGTATCATATAGTCTACCCGGGATCAACAACTGGTCCAGCCAGGCATTGATCGTAGTTGCCGGAGTAAATGTCCCTGCCCCGTATCCGGGTACCGGCACAAACAACTGCAGAGCGGCAACACTCGCCAGGATTCCCAGAAGCCAGTAAATGCATACTTTAATATTACGGGCATAAAGAAAAATAAGTGCTGCAAAAAAGTAACCAAAACCAATCTGGCCAAGCACACTGGCAATACGGGGATTTGAAAAACCTCTCTGAGTAACTCCATTATACAGGATACCAAGAGCAACCAGTGCAAGCAGGCGAATCGTGATCTTCTTCAACAGCTTGTTTTTCGCTATTCCTTTTTCGATTTTTGAACTGATAGCGTATGGAATAGCTACTCCGCTGATAAACATGAACAGGGGAAAGATCAAATCATAAAAACGAAAACCCTTCCATTCCACATGATCTGTCTGGTTTGCCAGGACATCCATACAGTTCCATCCAGTAGCTTCTGCAAGAGCTGCGATAATTCCACATCCTGCCAACAGCATAGCCATATCAAACCCGCGCAGTGTATCCAGCGATAGTAATCTTTCCTTCGTGGTTGTTCTTAAGGGAGTAGTTGTTCCTATGGAAGTAGTTGTTCCTATGGGAGTAGTTGTCTCAGTTGTTTGCATGATCAATGAAATTAAGAATCCTGAAAATTATAGATTATACTTTGTTATATGCATAGTGAAAAAATGTTGTGCAGCAAGCATGTTAATTTTATATGTAAGTTATTTCACTTTCATTCGAAAGTATCGTACATTTGTTTCACTATAAATCAAGTGATTGATTCTTGTATGATTTTTAATATCCAGCGGTTTTCCACCCATGATGGTGAAGGTATCCGGACCCTCGTCTTTTTTAAGGGATGTCCGCTTCGTTGCCAGTGGTGCAGTAATCCTGAAGGCCTGTCTTTTGGTTACAGCCTTATGTATGACAAACGTATTTGCAGGAACTTTGGCGATTGTATTAAAGCAAACAGCAAAGTCTTTTCACGGGAAAATAATAATGGGATCCGGATTGATCGGGAACTTTTAGGGGAACCTGAAATGGAGCTGGTAAAACTTAATCATGTATGTGCTTCAAAAGCATTAAGCATATCTGGTGAATTATTGAGCGTTAATGAACTCCTTACGGAAATTGAAAAAGATATACCATTTTACAGGGAAGATGGCGGGGTTACCCTTTCAGGCGGAGAGCCTCTATCGCAGGGGGAAGACTTAACCTCCCTCCTACAGCAACTTAAAGACAGAAACATCAGCGTGAATATTGAAACCTCGATGCATGTGGAGTGGGAAAGGGTGGTCAGACGCATCGGCCTGGTTGATACCTTCCTGGTTGATCTGAAGCATACTGATAAGGATAAGTTTAAAATCTTTACAGGGGGTGATGCAGAATTAGTAATGGACAATCTGAAAAAACTGACAAATTCTAATGCACATGTGATAATCCGTATCCCGGTGATACCCGGTTTCAACCATTCTGAGCATGAAATAATACATATGATTGAATTTGCCGGGTCTTTAAAGGATGTCAGCGAGATCCATCTTCTGCCCTATCATACTTTCGGGCTGGAAAAATATAAAATGCTGGGTATGGACTACAGATTTGGTCTTAACATGCAGGTGCAGGAATCAGAGCTGGAACCATATCTTCACTATATACGATCAAAAGGATTACAAGCTATAATCGGAGGATGAGATGATTACGGATAAAAAGCCGACAGAGATAACAAGTAGAATTTCGGTTCTTCGGGAAAGAGTATTGAGCGCAAAACCATCGGTTTGTACAGAACGGGCAAAGATCTATACCCGGGTCTACCAGGATAATGAAGATAAACCTTTGATAATAAAGCGGGCTCTGGCGCTTGAAAAAACCCTTAAAGAGATGACCATCTTCATTGATGAGGGTGAACTCATCGTAGGAAACCAGTCCTCACAGCACAGGGCGGCCCCCATTTTTCCTGAATATGCTGTTGACTGGCTGCCGGAAGAAATGGATGAACTGGATAAGCGTCCCGGAGATGCCTTCTTTATTACTGAAAAACATAAGACAGAACTGCTTGAAATTGCACAATGGTGGAAGGGCAAAGTGTTGTGGGACCGTGGCAGGGCATTAATGTCGCATGAATTACGGGACCTGCAGGATTCAGCCATTATTAAGGCTACCGGTAACCTGACTTCGGGAGACGCTCATATTGCAGTTGATTTCTTTAAAATATTATCAGAAGGCTTGAGTGCATACCTGCAGGAGATTAAACATTATCATCAAAAAGTTCAGCGGGTTGAACAGGAAGGAATAAAAAAAGACCATTTCTACAGGGCTTTAACTGTTTGCATTGAGGCATTCCAGGCCTTTATACTAAGATACAGCGAATTAGCTCTTTCCTTCAGTTCTACTTCTCACCCTGAAAATGAGTCTGACAGGGAAAGATCAAAGGAACTGCAGATGATTGCCGATAATTGCAGGATAATTGCCGAAAAGCCCCCTCAGAGTTTTTACCAGGCTCTGCAGCTTACTTATTTTGTACAGCTTGTTCTCCAGATCGAAAGTAATGGCCATTCAGTCTCCCTGGGGAGAATGGACCAGTACCTCTACCCTTTTTATCAAAATGACAGGATCACAGGAAAGATATCGGAAGATCTGGCATCGGAACTCCTGGAAAATACCTGGATCAAATTGCTTTCCATTAATAAGATACGCCCTTGGTCACATACCGAATTCTCTGCCGGCGGACCCCTGTATCAGAACGTTACCATTGGCGGACAAACAACCGGCGGACTGGATGTTGTAAATGATCTGAGTTTTCTCATCCTCGATTCGGTTGGAAAAATGAAACTCACCCAGCCCAATCTTTCTGTAAGGTTCCATAAGAATATTAACAATGATTTCATGCTGGAGTGTATGAGGGTAATTGAAAAAGGATTTGGCATGCCTTCCTTTAACAATGATGAAATTGTTATTCCCGGACTTATTGATCTTGGAGTAGAATCTGAAGATGCATATAACTATTCTGCCATCGGATGTATCGAAATTGCTGTACCGGGAAAGTGGGGATACCGCTGTACCGGCATGAGTTTTCTGAACCTGATGCGGGTTTTCCTGGCCTGCTTATATGACGGACTCGACAGGCAGTCCGGTAAGGTATTTAAGAAAGGATCAGGCAATTTTATCGATTTTGAATCGTATGAAGATCTCTTTACTGCCTGGAAACATCAGATAAGGTATTACACCCTCAAGACGGTTGAAATAGATACCGCTGTTGATACTGCACTGGAAGAAAATGTTCCTGACATCCTGTGTTCCGCATTTGTAGACAGTTGCATCAGCCGCGGTAAAACCATCAAGGAAGGCGGATCGAAATACGATTATATTTCGGGTTTGCAGGTAGGGATTGCCAACCTGGGAAATTCACTTGCAGCCATTAAAAAACTGGTTTTCGAGGAGAAAAAGTTAACAAAGCAACAGTTATTACAGGCTATAGAGAACAATTTCGAAGGAGAAGACGGTGAGAAAACCAGGCAGCTGTTGTTGAATTATGCACCCAAGTATGGTAATGATGATGA
>CAZILN010000345.1:0-2512 GCA_964540005.1 uncultured Bacteroidaceae bacterium
TGCCAAACAATACCAGAACCAGGGATTGAGCCTCCCTGACCTGATCAATGAAGGAAACCTTGGATTGATCAAGGCAGCTGAGAAATTTGATGAGACCCGTGGTTTTAAATTTATCTCCTATGCAGTATGGTGGATACGTCAGTCCATTCTCCAGGCCCTGGCTGAGCAATCACGGATTGTCAGGCTGCCATTGAACCAGGTAGGTTCCCTGAACAAAATAAATAAGGCCTTTTCAAAATTTGAGCAGGAATTTGAACGGACTCCATCCCCCGAAGAGCTGGCAGAAGCCATGGATCTTCCCAAGGAGAAAGTTTCGGATACCCTTCGTGTATCAGGAAGGCATGTTTCGGTTGATGCTCCTTTTATTGAGGGTGAGGACAACAGCCTGCTGGACGTACTGCCCAACAATGATTCTCCGAATGCCGACAGGGCATTGCTTAACGAGTCACTCATCAAGGAGATCGAAAGGGCTCTGGCCACACTGACCGAACGTGAACGGGATATTATCAAGCTATTCTTCGGAATCGGGATACAGGAAATGACCCTCGAAGAGATAGGAGAGCAGTTCGGCCTTACCAGGGAGCGCGTCAGGCAGATCAAAGAGAAGGCTATCAGGCGCCTGCGTCATACTTCAAGAAGCAAACTGCTGAAATCTTATCTGGGATAAGAATCTTAAAAATATAAAACTACCCGGCCTTCCGCCGGATTTTTTATGCGATCCCGGGAAACTGTTAACCTGGGAACCTGTTAACCTGGAACCTGCTAACTTCGTTGTTTTAGGATTTCCTGCAGGGCAAACATCTCGTCGCGAAGCCGGGCAGCTTCAATGAAGTCCAGTTCCCTGGCAGCCTTTTCCATCTGCCTTTTGGTTTTGTCTATGGTTTTGTTAAGGGCAGGGGTATCCATGTATTTTATCAGGGGATCCGCAGCAATGTCCACCTCTTCTTTTTCTACATAGTACTCGGGACTGATGATCTCACTAACGGGCCTGCCCATGATAGATGTGCTGGCTTTGATGATCTGCCGTGGAGTGATCTTGTGCTTTTCATTATAACTGAGCTGTTTTGCCCGCCTGCGGTTGGTTTCGTCTATGGTAAGCTGCATGGAGCGGGTTACCTGGTCGGCGTACATGATCACCTTGCCGTTGAGGTTTCGCGCGGCCCTTCCTGAGGTCTGCGTGAGGGAACGTTCGGAACGGAGAAATCCTTCCTTGTCGGCATCGAGTATGGCCACCAGCGATACCTCTGGAAGGTCCAGTCCTTCACGAAGAAGGTTAACCCCGACCAGTACATCGAAGGTCCCTTTCCGGAGCCCTTCCAGGATCTCAACCCGGTCAAGGGTATCGACCTCGGAATGAATGTAACGGCAGCGCAGGTTCAGTTTTGTCAGGTATTTATCCAGCTCCTCGGCCATTCGTTTGGTCAGGGTTGTCACCAGTATCCGTTCTTCCCTTTTTATCCTCTCGTGTATCTCTCCCAGGAGGTGATCTATCTGGTTCAGGCTTGGACGAACCTCTATCAGGGGATCAAGCAGTCCGGTTGGCCGGATCAATTGTTCCACTATCACTCCCTCACATTTTTCCAGCTCATAATCGCTGGGTGTGGCACTGACGAATACTATCTGGTTGACCAGTGACTCGAATTCCTCGAATTTCAGGGGCCGGTTATCAATTGCTGCAGGCAACCTGAAACCATACTCAACCAGGGTCTTTTTCCTGGAATTGTCCCCACCGTGCATGGCACGAACCTGGGGCAGGGTGGCATGGCTCTCATCTATTACGGTAAGGAAATCATCGGGGAAATAATCCAGCAGGCAGAAAGGGCGGGTCCCGGGCGGACGCCCGTCGAAATAACGGGAATAGTTTTCTATGCCCGGACAATGACCCAGTTCCCTGATCATTTCAAGATCATAGCTGACACGTTCTTCTATTCTCCTGGCTTCCGGTTCTTTTCCTATATCCCTGAAGTATTCGGCCTGCTTGAACATATCCTGTTCTATTTGTCCCAGGGCAGCCTTCATCCGGTACTTGGTGGTAACAAATATATTAGCCGGATAGATGGTGACCTGTTCGTGTTTGTCAAGGCTGTTGCCGTTAATGGGATCAATGGATTCAATTTCTTCTATCTCATCGTCCCAGAATGTGATCCGGTATCCAAGGTCACTATAGGCAAGGTATATATCCACCTGGTCACCGCGTACCCTGAAAGTCCCTTTTTTGAATTCTATTTCGTTGCGAGAGTACATGCTGTCCACAAGCCTCCTGAGAAAGGCATTGCGGGAGACCTTTTCTCCGCTGGTGACTTTGATGGTATTGCTGTAAAAATCTTCCGGGTTTCCTATGCCATAAAGGCAGGAGACAGAAGAGACCACCACCACATCCCTTCTTCCTGACAGCAGGGTGGAGGTAGTGCTCAGCCTGAGCTTCTCAATCTCATCATTGATGGAAAGGTCTTTTTCAATATATGTATCCGTTACCGGGATGTAAGCCTCAGGCTGGTAATAATCATAGTAG
>CAZILN010000346.1:0-17570 GCA_964540005.1 uncultured Bacteroidaceae bacterium
ATGGATACACAGTCGATCAGATCCACGAACTGACCAAAATAGACCGCTGGTTCCTGGTTAAGCTCAGGAATATTTTTGAATTAAAGAACCAGCTCGAATCATATGACTCGCTGGAAAAATTACCCGATGAGGTTCTGAAGCAGGCTAAAATATTTGGCTTTTCAGATTTCCAGATTGCCCGTCATGTAATAAAACCTGACAGCAGCACCATTGCCACCAGTATGCTGGATGTCAGAAAAAACCGGAAAAGCAGGAATATTTTACCGGTGGTTAAGCAGATAGATACATTGGCTGCAGAATTCCCTGCTCAGACAAACTACCTCTACATGACATACAATGGAACGGATCATGATATCCCCTTCTATGCAGATAACATGTCAGTCATTGTGCTCGGGTCAGGTGCCTACAGGATCGGGAGCAGTGTGGAATTTGACTGGTGCAGTGTCAATGCCCTGTATACAGTTAATGAGCAGGGCTACCGGTCTGTAATGATTAATTACAATCCGGAAACGGTAAGTACGGATTACGATATCTGTGACAGGCTGTATTTTGATGAGTTGTCTCTTGAAAGGGTTCTTGATATATACGATCTTGAACAACCAAGGGGGGTGATAATTTCTATGGGTGGCCAGATCCCCAATAACCTGGCCATGCGACTGCATGAGCTGGATGTTAAAATACTAGGGACATCGGCCACATCCATTGATAATGCAGAAAACAGGCATAAGTTTTCCATGCTTCTCGATCATCTGAAAATTGATCAGCCAAGATGGAAAGAAGTGACAACTATTGAAGATGTTTATGATTTTGCCGATGAGGTTGGATTTCCTCTTCTTGTCCGGCCGTCCTATGTGTTATCCGGTGCCGCAATGAATGTGGTATCAAATAAAGAAGAATTGGAATACTTCCTTAAGCTGGCAGCAAAAGTTTCAAAGCAATATCCTGTCGTAATCTCGGAATTCATTCAACAGGCCAAAGAGATAGAGATTGATGCTGTTGCCCGCGACGGTGAAATGATAGCCTATGCAATGAGTGAACATGTTGAGTTTGCAGGTGTGCATTCCGGCGATGCAACAATGGTCTTTCCACCGCAGAAAATATATTTTGAAACGGTCAGAAGGATTAAAAGGATCTCCAGGGATATCGCCCAGGCATTGAACATTACCGGGCCATTTAACATGCAATTCCTGGCCAAGGACAATGACATCAAAGTAATCGAATGCAATCTGAGGGCTTCACGCAGCATGCCCTTTGTATCAAAAGTTCTGAAGACCAACTTGATTGATATTGCCACCAGGGTAATGCTGGGCCTTCCGGTTGAGAAACCACATAAATCAAATTTCGACCTTGACTATATAGGTATTAAAGCCCCCCAGTTCTCATTTTCAAGGCTCAAGAAAGCAGATCCGGTTCTGGGCGTTGATATGTCCTCAACAGGTGAAGTCGGATGCCTGGGAGAGAATTATTATGAAGCTATTTTAAAATCCATGCTTTCTGTCGGCTATACCGTCCCTGAAAAGAACATACTCCTTTCCACCGGCCCTATGAGATCCAAGGTCGAATTGATCAACAGCTGCCGGATGCTTGCAGAAAAAGGCTACAACCTCTTTGCCACCAGGGGAACCGCCGAGTTTCTGAAAATGAATGGAATGGATGCCACCGTACTGGCCTGGCCTGATGAGGACACGAAACCCAACACTCTGGATTACCTGAAAAACAGGATGATCGACCTGGTTATCAATATACCCAAAGACCTTACAAAAAGCGAATTAAGCAATGACTATGAAATTCGCAGAAGTGCTGTTGATTTTAACATTCCGCTGATCACCAATGCACGGCTGGCCAGTGCATTCATCACTGCATTCTGTAAGATCACCATGGATGATATTGCCATCAAATCCTGGGACGAATACTAACTCTACCAGCCAATTATGGGATAGTTGTGGCCTGAAATCACCTTAGCTGGGTGTGCATTCTGATGTTAAAAAAGGATAGGATATTTTCAACCTGACATCACGTAAGTTATGTAGTTGAAAATATCCTATCCTTATTAAAACACGATCACCCTTTTAAGGCTTCAGCGCCGCTAACTATCTCAAGAATCTCATTGGTGATGCTGGCCTGCCTGGCCTTGTTATAATGCAGGCGGAGATCCCGTATGAGTTCGGTGGCATTATCGGTGGCCTGATGCATGGCTGTCATTCTTGCACCATGTTCAGAAGCATTGGAATCGAGCAGGGATTTATAGAATTGTATTTTCAGAGATCTCGGGATCAATTCCTTTACTATATAATCCTTACTGGGTTCAAAAATGTAGTCAGAAACGGTTCCCATGACATCTCCGGTTTCTTCAGGAACTAAAACCGGAAGGAATTGCTCAGTCTGAAGGATCTGAACGGCAGCATTTTTGAACTGGTTATAGACAAGCCACACTTTATCATATTCTTTTGCAACATAGTCCTTCATTATCTGCTCCGTAACCGGGGCCACCTTCTCGAAACTAATTCCATTAAACAGTGCGTTATGTTCTGCAACGACCTGGAATTTTCCCCTCTTCAGGGTCTCAAATCCTCTTTTCCCTATCGTCAGGAAATCCACATTGTTTTTTGCGAGTAAACTGCTGTATTCGGTCTGGGCCAGCTCTAATGAACGGCGAATAACATTGGAATTAAAAGCCCCGCACAATCCCCTGTTCGAAGTTATAACAACTATGAGCACCCTGTTAATCTCTCTTTCCACGGCATAGAGATTGTCTTCATCGGCTGCCAGACTGTCGCTGACATTTTTGAGTATTTCATACAGCTTGTCGGCATAGGGCCGCAACTGCAGGATGGCATCCTGGGCTTTTCTCAGTTTAGCAGCCGAGACCATCTTCATAGCATTGGTAATCTGCCTGGTCGAGGCTACTGAAGCCAGTCTGTTGCGTATAATTTTCAGGTTTGCCATACCTCTGTTTCAGTTATTTGGTCCCGGCATTATCCTTTTACCCGGTATTTTGATGCTAACTCAAGCGCTACTTTCTCAAGGGTTTCTTCATCTTTTTCACTCAGAACACCCTTCCTCAGATTATTTACCAGGTCCTTATGCTTTACTTCCAGGTAATCAAGATATTCCACCTCAAACTTCCTGACTTTATTGATTGGGATTTCTGAAAGCAGGCCATGGGTGCCACAGAAAATAATTGCAATTTGTCTTTCAACTGGAACCGGTGAATATTGTCCCTGTTTCAGTATTTCAACATTTTTAGCTCCCTTGTCAAGCACAGCCAGTGTGGTCTTATCAAGATCAGACCCAAATTTTGCAAATGCTTCAAGTTCCCTGTACTGGGCCTGATCGATCTTTAGGGTACCGGCAACCTGTTTCATAGCTTTGATCTGGGCTTTACCACCTACCCTTGATACGGAAATCCCCACATTGATTGCAGGGCGTATCCCGGCATTAAACAGGTTCGATTCCAGGAATATCTGCCCGTCTGTAATAGAAATGACATTGGTGGGAATATATGCCGATACATCTCCGGCCTGTGTTTCAATTATGGGCAGGGCAGTCAGCGATCCGCCTCCTTTAACTTTATTCTTCATTGATTCCGGCAGGTCATTCATCTGTTTTGCAACCTTATCGGATTCAATCACCTTGGCCGCCCGTTCAAGCAACCTGGAATGCAGGTAAAAAACGTCTCCCGGGTAAGCTTCCCTTCCAGGCGGTCGCCTGAGAAGTAAGGATACTTCCCTGTAGGAAACGGCCTGTTTTGAAAGATCGTCATATATGATCAGGGCTGGTCTGCCGGTGTCACGAAAATATTCACCTATCGCACAGCCGGCAAAAGGAGCAAAGAACTGCAGCGCGGCAGGATCGGCAGCAGTTGCTGCAACTATAACCGTATAATCCATAGCACCCTTTTCCTCAAGGGTTTTGGCAATATTTGCAATAGTAGAACCTTTCTGTCCTATCGCCACATAAACGCAATATACAGGTTTTCCCTTTTCGTGAAATTCCTTCTGGTTGATGATAGTGTCAATGGCAATAGCCGTTTTCCCGGTCTGCCTGTCCCCGATAATCAATTCCCTCTGTCCGCGCCCAATCGGGATCATAGCGTCTATTGCCTTGATACCTGTCTGCAGGGGTTCATTAACCGGTTGCCTGAATATCACTCCGGGAGCCTTGCGTTCCAGTGGCATTTCTATTGTTTCACCTGTTATAGCTCCTTTCCCGTCAATTGGTTCTCCAAGGGTATTGATGACTCGGCCGAGCATTCCTTCTCCCACATCAAGCGAAGCAATCCTCTTGGTACGTTTAACGACATCTCCTTCTTTGATCTCATCTGAAGAGCCGAACAGAACTGCTCCGACATTATCCTCTTCCAGGTTAAGCACAATCCCTTTCACCCCGTTTTCAAATTCGATCAGTTCGTTTGATTGAACGTTGGAAAGGCCGTAAATCCGGGCAATACCATCTCCAACCTGAAGGACCGTCCCGATTTCCTCTAGTTCGGCTTCTGTCCTTATTCCTTCTAGCTGCTTTTTCAGCACTTCTGAAACCTCTGCTGGTTTGATTTGAGCCATATTTCTAGATTATTAAGTTGTTCATTATCTTTTCCCTGCCAGTTCTTTTCTTATCTTTTGCAGTTGTCCGGCCACACTGGTATCCATCTGCAGATCTTCCACTGTAAGGACAAAACCGCCAATCAGTTTTTTATCTACTTCATCGCTGAGTTCAATTTCAGACTGATATACATCCTTTATAAGCCCGGTCAATAACTTCTTCGTCTGCTCATCTATGGCAACTGCAGTTTTCAGGGAAGCTACTTTTATACCCTTTTCCTCCTTAAAATATTTGATAAACATCCTTGCCATTCCTGCCAGGAATTCTTCCCTGTTATTGTCCAGTACCAGCTCAATAAACTGCATACTGAGCCGGTTTATCCTGGTTTCAAATACTGCTGTAAGGATCTGCTTTTTCTTTTTGCTATCAATGATAGGACTTTCAAGCAACTGGCGAAATTCCGGAAGTTCTTTAACGACAGCCAGGATCATATCCATATCACTACGGATACCGGTCAGCACATCCTGTTCTTTTGCACTCATAAACAGTGCCTTTGCATATCTCACTGATATCTTGCTGTCATTCATATTGTTTCAGCTGGATTTTATATCCTTATTGCCTTTTTAGTTAAGTTTAATTTCTTTTATCAACCGGTCTATTAAATCCTTTTGCTCTTTTGAATCTGCCAATTTTTCCCTGAGTATCTTTTCGGCAATATCGAGGGACAATACCGCAATTTGTTCTCTGATCTCATTAATGGCAGCATCTTTTTCACTCTCAATGGCTTTCCTTGCAGCTTCAAGCAGTCTCTGTGTTTCTTTTGAAGCTTCCTGCCTGGCATCATCAATCATTTGCAGTTTGACCCCTTTAGCATCCTTGATGATGGCATCTCTTTCAGATCTTGCTTCCTGTAAGATCTTCTCATTATCGGCCTGGAGTTTTTCCATTTCCTCCTTGGCCTTATCGGCCGATTTGAGTGCTTCCTCAATGGACAGTTCCCTGTCCTTAAGTGCTTTTAATATGGGTTTCCAGGCGAACTTAGTCAGGATGAACAGAACAATCCCGAACATAAGTAACATCCAGAACAATAATCCGATATCCGGGGTAACCAGTTTCATATTATTAGTATTTTATTTCCTGAATCTGCAATGAATGCATTCCTTCATGCGTGCTTCAGAGCATGTTTAACATTGCTGAAATAAAAGTCACAGGATCAGCCAATCGCTGATCCTTATGACTTCTTTGCTTTAAATAAACAGGATAAGCAGACAAACAACAACTGCGAAGAAGGCCACCCCCTCAATCAGGGCAGCAGCCACGATCATATTAGACCGTATATCTCCTGCAGCTTCAGGTTGTCTGGCAATTGCTTCCATGGCCGTTCCGCCTATCCTTCCAATACCCAATCCCGCACCAAGAGTTGCAATTCCTGCACCCAGAGCAGCACCCATTGGTCCGAGTGTACTCTGTAGAAAAACCATTAATGTATCCATTCTGCAAGTATTAAATAAATAAACAAATCGGATCACAAGCAAAAAGGCTTGTTATCCGGTATTTTAATTCTAATGATGTTCAACGGTAGCCATCCCAAAATACAATGCCGACAGCAATGTAAATACATACGCCTGAATCAGGGCTACCAGCAATTCAAGCATGGTCATGAAAATGGTAAATATCAAAGTAAGTGGTGACACGGCAAATCCCAGGGCCACCTGCATCTGTCCGAATATGAAAATGAGACTGAAAAATCCGAGGGCAATAATATGTCCGGCTGATATATTGGCAAAAAGCCGGATCATCAGGACAAAGGGCTTGGTAAACATCCCTACAATCTCTATAATGGGCATAAGGGGAATTGGGAACTTTAGCCACCAGGGTACCCCCGGGGAATTAAAAATGTGCTGCCAGTAATTACGGTTACCATTTATGCTTGTTATGGCAAAGGTAAACAGGGCCAGCAGCATGGTAACAGTAATATTTCCTGTTACATTTGCCCCTCCCGGGAATACAGGTATAAGCCCCATCATATTATTGATCCAGATAAAGAAAAATATGGTTAACAGATAAGGCAGAAATTTTTCTGATTTTTTCTCCCCTATTGAAGGAACAGCGATCTCATCCCGGATAAAAAGAATGATTGGTTCCATTAAATTCTGAATACCAGTCGGGGCCTTGTTTTTCCTGATCCTGTAAGCCTTGGCTATAGACAGAAAGATCCATAACAGCAGAACCAGGGTTATAAATATTGCAAAGGCATTTTTCGTAAATGAAAGGTCCAGTGCCGGACGGGCGCTTGTCCCGTCAGCCAGTATCTCGGTTATCTTGCCACGGTATTCCCCCTCTAATTCATACCTGAAGCCTTTATAATCGGAATGTCCGTGATGGAACTTGTTGAACAGGAAGATGTTAAGGCCTTTTTCTTCACTGTAGACGATAACCGGAAGCGGAATGCTTAAATGAAAATCATTATAGGAGAGTATGTGCCAGTCATATGAATCCCCAATATGATCAAAAATGAACTCCCCCGGAGCAAAACCCTCATCACTTTCAGCATGAGAACCTTCCTCATGTTCAGGCTGACCCTCTGCATGTCCAGGTTGTTCTGCTGCATGCTCTGTCTGGTCTACAGTATGTCCCGGCTGTTCTGTTGCATGCTCTGTCTGGGCTTCTGCATGTTCAGTTTGAGCATCTGAATCAGAAGTATACGTTTTATGATCCTGCAGACGTGCACCCAGGACCATAAAAATTAGTATCAGTCCAAGCAAATAAGAAACTACCTTTCTCACAACACGCATCTTTTCCGGTAATTAATGGGATTAAAATTAATAAATTCTGAATGGTTTTAAAGTTTTTCAGCCTGTTTTTAACGAGTTTAAAAAGGGAATACAATAATAGATCATTGATTCCTCAGATAAGCCAATACAGCTATCACTTCATGTATGCTATATATCACATACATTATTAGGAAACAGATAAGAATGCTGACTATATGGGGCCTGTTAAGCAGTAACATAGGGATAAGGAACAGAAGGTAAACTGCCAGTTTCACTCCTGTAGCTCCCAGAAAGCCCGGTATGAACCTGTTCAGGTTCGTACGCGCCCTGCGAATCAGGAACAAATGAACCACTATGGAAAGAGTACCAAAAAAAAGGGGAATAATAATGAAAGTCCCGAATCTGTATTTTGCAAGAAGAGTATAGAACAGGATATAACCGCTAAGTATAAAAAGTGCGGTGATAAATACCACCTGATAAATAAATCTTTTGCCTCCTTGTTCCATGATCCTGTTACTTCATCCTGATCAGGTCACGAATCACATAATAAATTGATAAAATGACCGAGAGTATGGTCAGAATTACGGTAAATATTGGAAATTCCAGTTTAATAAGTTTGTCAAGTTGCATCCCTCCGAAAACACCCAGCAGTATTATGGCGATCATCTGGAAGGCAATACTGGAGTATTTTGCGGTGTTACTTAGATTCGACTGGCTTTTCTTCTTTTTTGATTTCGAATTTGTTTCCATCTGCTATAGGTGTAGGTCCACCTGTCATATCACAGTTCCCGGTGAAGCGACAACCAGGTTCAATAGCCAGTTTATTGGCTATAATATCTCCCTTGATCTGGGCAGTAGTTTTCAGGGCCAATAGTTGGGAGACAGTGATCTTTCCTTCTATCGATCCTTCAACATCAGAATTTTTACAGGTGATTTCTCCCTTTACCCGGCCTGTCTCACCTATTACAACCTTCCCTTTGGTTATAAGTTTTCCAGTCAGGCTGCCGTCAACCCGTATATCACCGTTCGAATTTACATCACCAGTGATAATAGTCCCAACGCCAATAATATTAATTCCGTTAGGCTCGCTTTCATGGTTATTTTTTGCCATCAGATTATTTTTTGCTTCTGTTAATAGGATTCAAAGATATAAATTATCAACGATTAGAGGTTTTCCTGCTCTGTTTACTGAGTATCATATGCCCACTTCAGGTAAATGGATCCCCATGTAAATCCACCGCCAAAGGCCGAAAGGATGACGTTATCGCCCTTTTTCAGCTGCGGTTCATATTCCCATAAACACAAGGGGATGGTTGCTGCCGTTGTGTTCCCATACTTTTCAATATTGATCATTACCTGGTCCTTCCTGATCCCCATACGCCTTGCAGTTGCTTCGATGATCCTCATATTTGCCTGGTGGGGGACAAACCATGCCAGATCATCCGGTTTGATACCATGTTTTTTCATCATTTTCACACTCACATCAGCCATTTTGGAAACTGCAAATTTGAATACATGTTGTCCTTCCTGGTAAATATAGTGTTCTTTGGCATCCACAGTCTCATGGGAGGCAGGCTTTAACGAACCGCCGGCTTTCATATGCAGGAATTTCGCTCCTGAACCGTCAGCGTAAAGCATGCTATCAATTATCCCAACATCTTCAGAGCTTGGTTCCAGCAATACGGCACCTGCTGCGTCTCCAAACAAGGGACAGGTAGTTCTGTCTGTATAATCAACTATGGCGGACATCTTATCTGCGCCAACTATAATGACTTTCTTATACTTCCCGCTCTCAATAAAGTTTACCCCCGTTTCAAGTGCAAATAAAAACCCTGAACAGGCTGCTGCGAGATCATATCCCCATGCGTTGACAAGTCCCGTCTTATAATTAATCAGGTAGGACGCACTAGGGAAAACCATATCAGGAGTAACTGTTGCTGTTATCAAAATTTCAACAGATTCAGGGTCTGTTCCTGTCTTTTTCAGCAAACCCTTTACCGCTTCGGCTGCCATGTCTGAAGTTGCCTTCCCTTCTCCTTTTTGAATTCTCCTCTCTTTGATGCCGATCCTCTGCATGATCCATTCATCACTGGTGTCCACCATAGTACTGAGTTCATCATTGGTTAACCTGTATTCAGGCAGATACCCATTAATACCTGAAATGGCAGCTCTGATTTTATTCATTGTTGAAATATGTCTTAATTTTTTCTGTCAGATTGGTTTCAATAACATCCCTGGTATGCAGGATCATATTTTTAATAGCAACCCCATTTGATACCCCGTGGCCTATAATTACCGGTCTGAGTATCCCCAGTATGGCCGTACCTCCATAGTTTTCAAAATTAAAGCGATTGAAGAAATCATCCTTGACCTTCTTCTTCTGCAACATTTTATAGAATCCTTCTATTTCTTTTATCACCACATTACCTACAAAGCCGTCGCAAATGATCACATCTGCTTTATTTTCATTGAAAAGATCAGTACCCTCCACATTCCCTATGAAATTAAAGTCTTTTGTCTCTTTCATAATCTGATAGGTAGCCCTGGTAAGAAGGTTGCCTTTTTCTTCCTCAGAGCCGATATTCAGGAGTCCTACTTTCGGCTTTTTTATATTGTAGACCAGTTCGGCATAAATTGATCCCAGTATGCCATACTGGTATAAAACATCCGGACGGCTGTCAGGGTTCAGTCCCACATCAAGAATAATGGTATATGTATCACGTTCATTCGGTATACTGGCAGTGATACAGGGCCGGATAACTCCTGGAATTGCCGTCACAATACGTGATGCTCCCAACAACATGGCCCCGGTATTACCGGCACTGGCGAATCCATCTAACTCGCAAGATTTCAGCATTTTCAGCCCTATCCTCATGCTGGAGTTGGCCTTTGCAGAAAATGCCCTGACAGGATTATCTCCCATCTTAATATACTGATCTGTATGGATACAGGATAATCCCCTGGTATCGTAAGCCTGTCGAGTTACAATTTCATTGTAGGAGTTCCTGTCACCAATGAGCACTATTTCTACCTCATCTGGCAATTCCTTTCGTGCCAGAACAGCTCCCAGAATGGTAGATTCCGGTGCGAAATCACCACCCATGATATCTATGCCGAGTCTCATAATTAAAGGGAATGAGACATCACTATCGAATTATAGATTTACCTCCTCTTCAACCACCAGTTTGCCTTTATAGTAGAGATTGCCATCGACATAATAAGCACGGTGGTACCTGTGAACCGTTCCGGTGGTAGGACAGGTAGCAAGAGTAGGTATGGAGCTTTTATAGTGAGTCCGCCTTTTATTTCTCCTCTGTTTTGAGGTTTTCCTTTTTGGATGAGCCATTATTACCTATTTTTTCTGTATTAATTTCTTCAGCTGATCCCATCTCGGATCAGTTGCATTGTTCATTTGTTCGTTAATCTGTACTTTATTCAGCCTATTCAGCATTTCCCTGTTACAAGATCCTCCTTCGACCATTTCATGTACTTTCCTGTATGGCAGTGCCAGGTGTACATATTCATATAAATACTGTTCCAGCCTGATCTCATTTTCTCCCCTGCCGATCACTAATACTTCATCGCTCTGCTCATGGGTCTTTTCGTCAAACCGTACAAAGAGTTTGTTGATGCTATCAATCGGCAAGTTAAATGTTTCAAGGCACCTGTCACATACTACTTCAGCACTTCCCGTAATGCTGATACTGAGTTCCATGAAATTCACTTTTCTTTCGAGCAATATACTTGCATTTAAACTTGCTCTGTGAATTTCTGACTCGCTGAAATTTGCAAAGAACGCATCATTTAATTCGAATTCAAATTCGTGCTTTCCCTCCTTTAATCCCGCAAACTGAATCGAAAAATTCCTCAAGCTCCCCACCAGTTTCTGATTTAATCGCACAAAAGTATAAATTAAAATCAACTTACAAAAGTTTTAAAATCAGGAAAGAATAGTTATTTGAAGATGACTTATCCGACTTCGTTTTCTATGGAGGCAATGAGTTCGTCTACGAAATAATCGTCTTTGGAAATGTATTTCTTGGCTCCGTTGTTTAAAAATTCAGGGATCAGGCTTTCATCCTGCTGGCTTGACAACACTATTACCGTACAGTCTGAATCTATCGCTTTCAGTTTTTTTAGGATCTCGAGGCCATTAAGTTGTCCCTTGTCTTCAGGAAACAGATGATCCAGAACAACAAGATGGGGCTTTAAATGCATATTTTCAAGACACTCTTCACCGGAAAAGAAGGTTTTAACCTGTATACCTGCCCTGCTTTTAAATGTGTATTCAAGCAAATTCAGGATCATCTTATCATCATCCACAAAAAAAACCAGCTTGTTATTCTCCATAACTTATTGATTAGTTTCCATCCGGCTCCGTACACATTCAAGTGTACAATATAAATAAATTCAATTATTTACACAACTTTTTCGAAACTGCAGCTTCCCGGTTGAGTGCCTGAAATATTCACCCTATAACTGTTGCTAAGAATATTCTGATAAAATTAATTCATCTAACTATCATAACAAAATAATAATCAGACTAATAAATTAATAAAGCCTTTAGACATGCTCAGGTACAATTTGGTTGCATCATTCAGGAAATTAATCAAAGATAAGGCCTTTACAGACCTTAATATACCAGGACCGGCTATAGGAATGTCAAGCCTTTTTAAGCCTTATCATTAAATATTTGATATAACTGCACCCTGAATTTGTAATGGATTAATTATCAAAATCAAATATTTTTAGGTAAACTTGTAACAATACCCTTATAAAAACGTCAAATTAAATAAATACTAAATCGAAGTAAAATGATACAAACCAAAGAACTGGTTAAAGTATTCCGTACTGATGAGGTTGAAACCACTGCATTGAACAAAGTAAATCTCGAAGTAAAATCCGGTGAGTTCGTTGCCATTATGGGCCCGTCCGGATGCGGTAAATCTACCCTGCTGAATATCGTCGGATTGCTGGATAATCCCTCCGCCGGGGAATTATTCTTTGATGATGTTGAGGTTTCCAAGTTCAAGGAAAGACAGCGTACCAACCTGCGTAAAGGTAACATCGGATTTGTCTTTCAGAGTTTTAACCTGATTGATGAACTTACCGTATATGAAAATGTGGAACTCCCTCTCTTATACATGAAAGTATCCGGGGCAGAGCGCAAAAAGTTAGTAAATGAAGTACTTGACCGCATGAAAATAGCTCACAGGAAAAAGCACTTCCCCCAGCAGTTATCCGGTGGACAGCAGCAGCGTGTTGCCATTTCAAGGGCCGTTGTTACCAATCCGAAACTGATACTTGCTGACGAGCCTACCGGAAACCTTGATTCAGCAAACGGCGAAGAGGTAATGAACCTGCTGACTGAATTGAATAAGGACGGAACAACAATCATAATGGTTACACACTCTCCTTCAGATGCCGATAAGGCCCACAGGATTGTCCAGCTTTTCGACGGTCATGTGGTTACCGAAAACATTAAAAAGATGTTGTAGAATGTCTGAACCAGCTGAAAATTCAGCTGGTTTTTTTACTGTTAAAAGCGAGTATTAGAGCACACAATCATGTTTAAAAATTTTATTATTACTACTTTACGGAGTCTGGTAAAGGATAAATATTATTCCTTAATCAACATCCTGGGCCTTGCCTTAGGCCTGACAGTAACGATCCTGATCATCCTTTTTATATACGATGAACTGAACTTTGACAAATCCCATGTCATGCACGAAAGGGTATACCGTCTTGAATCGGATTTTACCCTGGATAACAAGAATCATATTTTCGCTGCCACACAGATACCCCTTGCACCTACTTTGATGGATGATTACCCGGAAATAGTAGATTTTACACGCTGTGCGCCGGTCGGCACTATGTACACCAGGTACCAGGACAGGGAATTCCAGGAGGACAGTATCTGGTTTGCTGATTCTACCTTTTTTAATTTATTCACCCACCGCTTCATATATGGTAATGCAGCTTCTGCCCTTAACAAACCCAATACCATGGTCATAACCCAGAGTTTTGCCAACAGGTACTTTGGCGACAGGAATCCCTTGGGTGAGACCATTACCAATATTGAGAACCAGATTTTTGAAATTACAGGAGTGATCGAAGACCTGCCTGGAAATGTCCATCTGAAATTTAATGCTTTGATCTCTGCTGCTACCCTGGCTGAACGCATAGGCCTTGAACGATTTAATGACAGGAGCGCTGGCTCATTCTGGAACATTGGTATATTCTCATATGTGCTGGTAGGTGAAAACAGCGATATAAATAATGTGCTCGATAAGTTCCCGGAGTTTTACGAAAAATACATGAAATCTCTGGGTGACCAGATCAAAGGCAGTTTTGATCTTATGGTAACTCCTCTTGCAGATGTGCATTTCAACCCGATGAATCTTGAATATGACGACCCAAAAGGAAACCAGAAAAACATCTACATTTTTTCAATTGCTGCCCTGTTCATACTGCTAATAGCCTGCATAAATTATATGAATATGGCAACTGCCCGTTCTGCAAGGAGGGCCAAGGAAGTTGGCATGAGAAAAGTAACCGGGGCACACAAACGATCACTGATCAGCCAGTACCTTGGAGAATCGTTAGTGGTCGTCCTGATCTCATTCCTGATTTCGCTGCTCCTGGTAAAACTATTGCTCCCTGTTTTTAATGATATTTCTGCCAAGCAATTGTCCTTTGGTTTTGCGGCCACTCCGGCATTGCTTGGTGGGAGTTTTCTCATAGCAATTGTTGTGGGACTTATCTCAGGATCCTACCCCGCATTTTACCTCTCTGCTTTTAATCCCATCAGGGTTCTAAAGGGAGCGGTGCAAACTGAAGGAGGTAAAGGATGGTTCAGGAAGGTTCTGGTTCTGGTACAATTTACTATTTCGGTTGCCATGATCATAGGAACTATGACAGTCAGCAGTCAGTTGAAATTTATGAAAAACTCAGATCTGGGATTTGACCGTGAAAACCTTATGGTAATGACCATGAGGGATACTACCCTCAGGAAAAGCAGTGAATCGTTCAAAGATGAACTGGAGACCCATCCGGACATACTGGCCACTGGATTGTCTACCTCCAGTCCGGGCCGCAATGTCGGCATACAGGTAATGAGAATGGAAAGCGACAGTGGAGGACTCGTGGAAAAAGCCCTGAACAATTATTTTATCGATTACGATTATATTGACATGATGGGCATCGATATTGTGGAAGGAAGGAATTACGAGGAGGACAGGGGCACTGACGGCACCAATGCATTCATCATCAATGAAACTGCCGTGAAAGAACTTGGATGGAGCGGTGAACCACTGGGAAAAAGGTTCCAGTATGGTATAGATCTGGACCTCTCTGCAGCCAGAGATGGTGAGATTGTTGGCGTTGTCAATGATTTCAATTATGGATCCCTGCATAATAAGATCGAACCAATTGTCCTGATTCTGGCAACTGATAGCAGGTTTCTGCCTTTGCTTAATATCCGTACCAGCGGTAAGAATGACCAGGCCGTAATTGAATTTGTTGATGAGAAACGCAAGGAATTCGGAGACCAATACCCATTTGACTATCAGTTTCTTAGCGAAAATCTTGATGAATACTATAAGGAAGAAACAATAATTGGTAGGATCTTCAGGTATTTTACCATCCTTACTATTTTTATTGCCTCTCTCGGACTGCTTGGATTATCCGCTTTCATGGCACAGCAAAGGACTAAGGAGGTTGGTATAAGAAAAGTCATGGGTTCCTCGGTGAACGGCATCATTTTCCTTTTCCTGAAACAGTTCACCATATGGGTTCTGATAGCCAATGTCATAGCTATTGCAGGATCTTACTGGGGAATTGATAAATGGTTGCAGGATTTCCAGTACAGGATAGATATTACCGTCTGGCTGTTTTTATCCGGATTGGTGATCTCACTGGTCGTAGCCCTTGTAACAGTCACCTGGCAGTCTGTTAAAGCCGCCCTTGCCAACCCGGCTGATTCACTGAGGCACGAATAATTTCATACATTTGCACTCTTCCTTTACACATGAAAGAGTGCATTCATAATAAATATATTCTAAACGGGGAGCTGTTTGACTGCAGCTCTTTCGATCCATGTTACCTGGATGAGGGTATTTCTGTTTACGAGGTTATCCGGGTGATCAATGGCCGGCTGTTATTTCTTGAAGACCATTACGAAAGGCTTAAAACCTCTCTCAGCTTATCCGGACAAACTTTCACGCCCGAACTTATTGAATTTACTCGGCTCCTGCAGATCCTTCTTGAGGCGAATAAGCTCCCGGAAGGCAATATTAAGATTGTTATTAATTTCAAAGCTGATGCCGATCCCTGTTTGCTGATGTACTATATACCCCACCGGTATCCTTCTGACCAGGAATATCAGGAAGGTATAACACTGAATACCATTCCATTTGTAAGAGAGGAACCAAATAAAAAGATCTGGAGGTCAGAATTCCGCAAAAAGGTGAGTGAACTCACAGCCTCGGGATCGGTTTATGAATTACTGCTGGTCAGTCCGGGTGGATTCATTACAGAAGCCAGCAGGGCAAACATCTTCTTTCTGAAAGGAAATACCCTTTTCACACCGCCGGGGGGAATCGTTTTACCCGGCATAACCCGCAAGCATATCTTTTCAATATGTCATCAGCTGAAGATCGATCTATTCGAAAAAAATATATTGTTGAATGAGCTCGGAAAATTTAACGGGGCTTTTATTACCGGTACTTCACCCAAAGTATTACCAGTTAAGAAAATTGATGATATTGCCTATAGGGTTGAACATAAGTTGATCAGCCGGTTAATGAAGGCATTTGACAAGCGTATTAAGGATTATTTCACAATAAATAATCAGTCATCAGTTCTGGACTGATATTTGATACATACTGATTTGCTTAGTATCATATTATAAATAATTTTGTGCTTAAATAACTCGCAATGAAAAAATCTATACTTTCCCTAATAACCGCCTGTCTGCTATTCTCTTTGCAGGATATTTCATCCCAGGATGTCTATTCAGTCTCAAGCGGGGAATTATTGTTCCAGCTTTCAGATACCGAATTGAATGGCTTGCCTGTTCAGGAGCGATTACGTTTTACGATTTTCCCTCACTTTGGTCAATACTGGCATCTTGATTTCAGAAACAGTATAGGAATGTATACTGGTTTAGCCCTGAGGAATGTCGGTTTTATATATGATGAGGAAGCACCCCTGCAAAAGACCATCAGAAGATCTCTCAATCTGGGTGTACCGCTGGCGCTTAAACTTGGTTCATTCAAAGATCATTTTTTCATCTACGGTGGAGGAGAATATGAGTTATTATTTCACTATAAAGCCAAGAGATGGTACAGTAATGAAAGGGAGGGTGAGAAGATCACGGATTCGGAATGGTTCAGCGATAAAACCAATCGATTTGTCCCGGCCGCTATCGCAGGTGTACAATTTCCCGGTGGCTTCAATATAAAGTTCAAATACTATCTTGGTGATTTTCTGAATCTTGATTATTATGGCAGGGACCTGCATGAAGATAATGTATCTTTTGCCAGTTATACAAAACAAAATATGTTCTATTTTTCAGTATCCTGGCAGCTCCGTACCGATCAGATCAGGGAAAAGATTAAAGGTACTGAAGTGATCGCTTACCATTAATGCTTGTCTGTATCAGAGTTTTCTTAACTCCTCCTTCCCGTGTAACTTATAGGGTAAAAAACGTGGGATTATCTTTATATAGTCCCGGTATGCAGGATACTTTTTCGAGGAGATGGATTCACTAAAATCGGAGCTCCCCCTGAACAGCAGGAGCAGGAGCAGACAGCCTGTTACAGACCAGTTAAGAAACAGACCTGTAGCCGTGATACTGAAAAGATAGAATACGATCCATATGGCCTGTTCCGAAGCATAGTTAGGATGGCGGACAATACCCCACAGGCCAGTATGAACAAAACCTTTGGTGTATTTCTCAGGCAGGATTCCACCTCGGTCAATACTATTTTTCCTTTCCATATGGTACTTCCACTGCTGCTGGTCCGCAATGGTTTCAATGATCAAAAAAGCCAGGAACAATCCGGAAATCAGGTAATCAGTCCAGGACAGTGGCTTTCCACCCATGCTTTTCAGTGCAGGAAGGGTAAAAAGAAGGATCAGTCCCATCTGGTAAAGGGAAATAAAGAAAAGGTTAAAAAGCATCCATTTCCATGGAGCAGATAGTTCGGGGCGATTTCTAAGTATAGGCCATCGATAATCTTCCTCACCTTC
>CAZILN010000347.1:0-3855 GCA_964540005.1 uncultured Bacteroidaceae bacterium
AAGAACAGTGGCGGAACAAGCAGTTATTCAGGGGTATTCAGTTTTACTACATTCAATAACCCCCCATCGGTTCCTTCAGGGGTTATAGCTATGCCCGGTGACCAGAAAGTCACCCTTATCTGGGACCCGAATCCGGAGCCCGACATGTTCAAATACCGAATTTACAGAGATGCAGTACCACCGGCCGATGTTTTGTTTGACAGCGTAAGCGGTACCCCGCCTGACACATTTTATGTTGACGCTGATGTGTCTAATGGAAGCATTTATTTCTACCGGATTACCGCCGTTGATGATGCAGGAAATGAAAGTGGTATCTCAGAGGAAGCTGTTGCTGTACCGGTAATCGAGCAGGGCAATGCCGTTCTGCTGGACGGACAGGATGATTATATTGATCTTGGGACAGGAAACACCATTGATAACCTTGGAAACAATTTCAGTGTAGCCGGATGGATGTATTACAGCTCCAGAAGTTCTGACCATTCAATTTTCGGATCGGAATCAGCTGATGAAGATAGACGCATTTCATTGCGCTCTAATGGTTTTACCGTACAACTGGAGGGACAGGGTTTCACAGAGGCATTGTCTGATCCTGTTGATACTGGCTGGCATCACCTGGCAGGCACATATGATGGAAGCAATGTGAGATTCTACATCGACGGCATACTTAAGGATGAACAATCTGCTGATGGATTACTGGATCCTGTCTCAACATCAAACTTTATTGGTGCTCATCCCGCACATGGATGGCATATGAACGGGCTGGTTGACGAAGTCAGTATATGGAATAAAGCACTGACCGCCCAGGAGATCAGGAGTTCCAAAGACCGGCCGGTTAAGGGGAATGCACCCGAACTGGTGGCCCTGTGGCATTTGGATGAGCCGGATACTTCGCAAATGACATATGGTGCCTCCGGGAATGTGATACACGGCACCTTAATGAACGGGGCATCCTTAGCAACATCCGGGGCAATGACCCCCCAACCTCCTGAAGCCCTCAGACTATTTGAGTTTTCAGGGAATGATGTTACCCTTAAGTGGACCGCCAATACTGAAACCGACCTTCATAAATACAATATTTACCGGGATACAACCTTTACGGTAGCTGCCCTGCATGACAATATAAGCGGAAGTCCTCCCGATACCAGTTATACGGATACAGATGTTGATTTCAGCAAAACACTATATTACCGCATAACCGCAGTGGATAGTACGGGTAATGAGAGTGGATTTTCAGAATACCTGGTCCTGGGCGACATCATCGTCGATGGTATTAAGGATCCTTTCTGGGAAACAGCAACGGCCCATATCGAGCTTGGACAGGATGAGCTGGCCTGGGGAGCAGTGTCAGACGATGATGATTTTTCTGCTACCCTTTACCTGGCATATGATTCTGCCTTTTTATATGGTTTCGTAGAAGTGAATGATGACTCTGTCAGTTCCAAGGCGAACTGGAACTGGTGGGAGAACGATGCCTTCTCATTGAAACTGGATCCGGATCCAACCACCACCATCCCGGTCCCCCGGCAGTCAGGACAGGATCCCAACTGGTGGGACATCATTAATGCTGAATTTACTGCCGAGAATGACTTCGGTGATGAAAGAAATGGAATTGGGAATACCCAGGTCAGCCGTGTCAAAACAGCTACGGGTTATATTGTCGAATTTGCCATACCCGCACCGGAGCTGGTAAACAACAATACCGATCCCGCCGAAACAGTCTCATTGCAGGAAGGTACGGAGCTTGGATTTTATTTTGAAATGTCAGACCAGGATGCAGGATCCGACAGTGAGGCCAAACTGGTCTGGGGGCACTCTTCGGCCAATGTGAATTCAGGCGGGAATGTCACCCAGTATGGCAGCATGACTTTCCTTGCAGATAACCAGATCCAGCTGTCTCACGACAATCTTGTAATGACTGTTAACCAGCCATTCATTCAGGTTCCCAGAGTCAAAGCCTATCACTTCTTAGATGAGAATATGAATGAGGACTGGCATAAGGTATTCAGGGTCTATGTCAACCATCCACTGGGACTGAGCGAAATTGATTCGGTATGGGTCGTGCGACCCGATGCCGGCCATTACCTGTTAAATGATGCTAACCAGAACTGTGATGATTGGGGAAGCGACGGCAGATACCAGTACTGCGAGAGCAATGATAATCCTCCCCCTACCGGAGTTTATAAATTCTTCGCCGCTGACCTGTCAGGAAATACGGTATCTCTTACTGATACCCTTACGGGTTTATTGGATGCAACGGTAATCATCAGTCCGGAAAACAACTCCTTTATCTCTCAATCTGATTTCCTGATAGACTGGGATACGGTGCCAGGAGCAAGCTATTACTGGATCGATCTTCTCCGGGCATCCGACGGGGATAATTACTGGCATTTTAATCCAGATCCAGGTCAGACATCCGTCACCTATAATGAAAACGGAGAGGGAAGAGACCTGGTTCCGGGTGAGGTATATATCCTAGAGGTTAGTGTGGGAAATGACCGGAAGAACAATTCACATACCAGGGTAAAGATCGTATATACCACCGGGGGATTTATTGTTATTGATGGCAGCCGTGACCTTTTCTGGGAATCAGCAACCGGGAATATTCACCTGGATCAGGATGAGCTGGTCTGGGGTGTATCAGATGACATGGATGACTGTGCAGCCAATCTTTACCTGGCCTATGATTCTTTGTTCCTGTATGGTTTCCTTGAGGTGAAGGATGACTCGGTCAGCTCAAAATCCTGGGACAACTGGTGGGAGAACGACGCCTTTTCCCTGAAACTGGATGCTGATCCTGAGATAATTGTGCCCATGCCCTGGAATGAAGGTAACCAGCCTAACTGGTGGGACATCATCAATGCTGAGTTCACAGCATTGAGTTCCTCCGGGGATGTGAAAAATGGCCTGGGGAATACGCTTATAAGCCGGGCACTTACAGATACCGGGTATATTGTTGAATTTGCCATACCTGCCGCAGACCTGGTCAATTACAGCACCGATCCTGCAGAGATAATTTCATTACAGCAGGGGACACAGCTTGGTTTTTATTTTGAACTGGCCGACCAGGACACACAATCAGAAAAAGAAGCTGTTCTGGCCTGGGGCCATGCCTCTGCCAACACTAATTCCGGAAGGAATGTAAGCCATTACGGGAGTCTGACCTTACAGGCCGGGAACCAGGTCCAGTTATCGCATGATAACCTGGTCATGTCAGCAGAAGAGCCTTTTATCCAGGCGCCCACCCTAACCGGCCAGCATACTATCGAAGCACCTTCAGCTGAATGGTGGGGTTTGAATGTGTATGTATTCCTAAATGATCCGCAGGGATTGTCCGATATTGATTCTGTCTGGGTGGAGGGACCTGACGGCAGTCATTACCGTCTGCAGGACAACGGCCAGGATTGTGACGAGTACGAAGGTGACGGGGAATATAGTAACTGCATTAGTTCCTATTCTGCTCCACAGACAGGTGTCTATAATTTCTTTGCCAGGGACCAGTCTGGAAATATTGTTTCTGTGTCAGATAGTCTGGACGAGCCACTTGATTGTCCGGGAATTATTGCACCAGAAAATAATACAATCCTTTCCGAACCTGATTTCCTGATTGACTGGGATGAGGTGCCCGGGACCATAGTATACCAATTAAACATCTATTTAGCCGCCAACGGGGAACATTTCTGGGGTACGAGTTTTGATGCCGGACAGACATCAACCACTTATAATGCCGACGGGAACGGAAGGGAACTGGTCAGCGGTGAGGTGTATACCTTAATCATTTATGCGAACGATGGGCGAAGGTCATCCCAGACCAGGCTGAATTTCGCATACAACAGCCAGGGTTTCATAACTATTGAT
>CAZILN010000348.1:0-34581 GCA_964540005.1 uncultured Bacteroidaceae bacterium
CATCATCACAATTATCACAGCGGCAGGCCGTGACAGCCTGCTCACTATCGGACTGGTGCTTATACTCGCCTGCCTGATCCATAACATTGCCGGGTATACTCTCGGGTACTGGGCCTGCAGGTTGATTGGCATGGATGAAAAATCCTGCCGGACAATCGGGCTGGAAGTAGGTATGCAGAACGGGGGACTGGCCAGCGGTATCGCCCTTGAAATGGGTAAGGTGGCGACGGTCGGACTGGCGCCGGCCGTGTTCGGGCCCATGATGAATATTACCGGTTCCTCACTGGCCACCTGGTGGCGGGCAAAACAGGGAAAATCAGAAAAGGAGCAGGCAGGTTTCGTGCCATAAGAATCTTTGCCGGTTCGGGAAATTGATATAATCTGTTAAGACACATCCATAATATCTAAGACAAACCCACATAATCACCTGCAAATGAAACTAACAAAGTTCCAGCTGGTTGTCCCATCCCTGATCCTCCTGGTTATAACGTATTCGGGGATCTTTATCATTTCCTGCAATAAAGATCCTGAATCTTGTGATATCCAGGTCTATCACAATGTTGATCCTGAGGAATTTGCCGGTGTTCCTGAACGGACTCCGCTACGTGCCGAACAGGCATGGAAAACAGGGATCCTGACATTCACCGATTATTATGTAGACGAGATAAGGCTGGCAAAACTGGTTAGTTATGAGAACCTGCTCTATTGTATAGTGGTTTATGGCGGAAGTCGCAACAATGAGATCTCTGTGTCTCCGGTATACCATAAAGCTCCTGTTAAAACCATTACCAGGGATTATCAGTTGGACTGGCATCTCAGGGATAACCTCAGGCAGGAAGGGGAGAACATCTATTTCTATACCCTGGATGATTCAGCTTTTCATTTTTCCCTCATTGAATGTGAACTGGTAAAGGACGAAACCTATCCCTTTGAAAAAATTGACTGGGTGAACGGGGTGGTTTCCCCTGATGAAAAATACATGGTATGCTGGTCCAATATTGAACTATACCTTAAGAACCTTAAAACCGATGAGAAGGAGATTCTCTGGCACGAAGAATACTATGGAGACTGGTCCATCGGCGATGTGGTATGGAGCGAAGACAGTAAAAGGCTTTATTTTGACAATTCGGGTCCGCAGGCCTGTATCTGGGAATACCAGCTGGAAAGCAGCACGCTTACAAAGATCGTTCCGGACCATGAAGCCATGTTCCCGTCGGTCGTTTACTGGAATTCGTGGGATTATGTATGCTACGTGCAGGGAGCTACTATCAGGATAGCCAGCAATGATCCTGAGGCTGCCGGATTTATCGATCCGGAATTTTTAGGTGACGGAGCCTTCGAGTTCCCGCTTAGTGTCAGGCCGGAACCCGAAGAAATCAAATTTCTTGATGTCATCCTGTTTGATGAAATAGAAGAAACAGGCAGCTATTCTTTAGACTGGGAAGAAGAAAGTGAAGAGAAGACTGTCTGGAAACTCGGAACCATCACCAGCGGTGAGTATTCCGCCGGAACCCTTTTCAGGATTGAGACCCAGTCATCAGGAAAGATGGAAGACTACCATGTTGTACGCAGGTGCATTAAGAAGGATGAAATGCTGATCTTCCTCCCTCTTTGTTCATCCGCCAAGTACGGATACCAGGTTGACAATGAAAAGTACAGGATCTATTTTAATGACGAAATATATAAATCAGAAATATTCAAAAACTGCAGGGAAGTTATTATCGATTTCTCAGTGGCCGTTAAAGGCATGTATATTCCTGACACCCTGCTATATGTACCAGGACAGTATTCCATCCGGCTGGTCGAGGAGACTGTCCTCAATACTGAGCGAGAGAATGCATACAACAGGATAAATGATCCTGCCAGCCTGAAAATACAGATGCAGGCCGTTGATGAAGATGAACACCTGGGTGAAATATTCATTGAAAGGGACCCCCGGCGGGAGGACAGGCATGAAGACCTGGAATACCTTGGCGGGGCTTTGTTTGCTTATACAATAGATGGATGCCTGCTGGTTTACGGACTGATCCCGAAATTTCTCCCGGTTATTTATGGACGTATCATCAACCAGGGACGTGATTATACCTGGGTATCCGACGCCGGATATACGGACGGCGAATGGGGCGACCTGGATATTGCATGCATATACACGCAGGAGGAGCTGGCAAATCAACTTGAGTACATAGGATATACCGATTTTGGTGATACTATCTGGGGATTCCCGACCGATGATCATCCTGTATTAAGAAAGGAATACCAGAGGATAGAGTCGGCTTATAATGAATACTCTTATGAAGGAATGGATGAACTGATTGATTATGAAACCTTTGCCAGCGAATTATCCATGTATTTCTGGAAGGATCCTTATGGCAGGTACATCCGGTTCCTCAGCCGCGACTACCTGTCACCTCAGATGGCTGAACCGATAATCTACCTGTATGATGATCGGGCCCGGACAGTCACCCTCAGGCCGGATGAAATTATTGACATCATACATTCGATCCCACGCATAGAGACGAGCTGGGAAATCATCGGGTCTGCATCAGGACAAGTCACCATGGCTGGAACGGGAAAGCAGTATGATTATCTGTTCTGGGAGGGCTACGCAGGATTCATCCCCCGCATGAGCAGAGGATTTGTAGTATCCCGTGAGGAGGTACCGGAATTCTTTGATGAAAAACTGAAAGTGCTTGGGCTTGTGGATCATGAGATAGAAGACTTTAAAGAAGCCTGGCTGGGTGGTTTCACCGGATCACCCTGGTATTTCATTGCATTCTATGAACAGGAGATCATCGACCGCTTTGCCCCCCTTCACCTCGACCCCATGCCTGAAACCATCATCCGTGTAATGATGGATTATGAAGCTCTGTCTGGACAGATTTCTGCAGAGGAACCGGTACTGAAACATCCCCCGGAACGCTCCGGCCTAACGCTTATTGAATGGGGCGGATTGAAGAGATAAGGCCTGTTGACCGAGTTATTGGAACCTGCTGCAACAAAATTCTGATTGACTGGTATGCTTTTTTTTCCTATATTCTGACTTTTTTAATGAAGAAAATATTACCCCACTAAACCTAATATCACTATGAAACAAACAATGAAACTTTTTGGATTACTGATTTTATCCGTTCTGCTTATCAACTCATGCGGAAAAGGCAAACAGCCTGCGGGTTCAGATGAACCTGTGGAAGAAACACCTGATGCTATGGTATCCCAGGGCGAGGAAGCCCCGGCCGTATCTGTGTACTGGAGTAACCTGAGCCTCAGGGATGAACCTGTCAAGGACGGTAAATACCTTACTGCTATAAGACTGGGTGAAAAGATGACCTACCTGGGACTAACTGCCAGGGACTCTGCCAATAAAACAGATTACATCAAGGTCAGGCTCATGGACGGAAAAGAAGGCTGGGCGCAGTCAAACCTGATTGTCATAAACGGGGATCCTGCCGTCCTGATCAAGGATGCAGAAATCTATTCACGTCCTGACCTTTTGACCAAGACAGATAAGGCCTACAGTAAAATGGATGTGGTGGCTGTCATGCAGTCACAGGGCGAATGGATAGAAGTAAAGGGAAAACGCAAAGAAGGAAGCTGGGTCGAGACCGGATGGATCAAACCCATAAATATTTCCTATGAATCGGTGGATATTGCTGTGGCTGTGTTCACCAACCAGGCCCTGGCAAAAAAAGAGACCGAGGACCAGATCACCGGACTTGAAGACATCGTAAAAAACTCGGATCTGAGCACTTCCGAACTCATCCCCGCGGTTATCGAAATGCTGGACGAACTGCAATCGGAGAATCAGTAGATAAAATGAAAATCAAGCACTTATTCATCCTGTTACTCCTGCTTCCAGGATTATCACAGGTTTTTTTTGCGCAGATAGCCACCCCCGAAGAGATTGCCTTTTATACCGAAGGATGGGAAGGTGAACGTTTCCCGGACGGACGCCCGAAGGTTCCGGATGAACTGCTCGGCAGGCTGCTGAATATCTCCATTGAAGAAGCCTGGGGGGTAATGCGGGGACAAGGATACCATAACCAGTTTGCAGGGGACTGGGAGATGCTTCATGCAGACCAGCCTTTTATCGGCAGGGCACTTACCACACAATATGCCCCGAAAAGACCTGACTATGAGAAACGCCTTATGGATAAGGGCCACGGTGAAGGCATGATAGGCGCCATGAATTCATGGCCGATAGACATGCTCCAGAAAGGGGATGTTTATGTGGCGGACTGTTTTGGAAAAATCATTGACGGGACGCTGATAGGGGATAACCTTGGGAATTCCATATATGCCAAAACCGGCACCGGGGTGGTTTTTGACGCCGGTTCCCGTGACCTGGAAGGGCTGTCAGCAATCGAAGGTTTCAATGCCTTTGTCAGGGGATGGGATCCCAGTTACCTGATGGAAACTATGGTAACAGGTATAAATGTTCCCATACGGATAGGAAATGCCATAGTCTTTCCCGGAGATATAGTGCTGGCTAAACCTGAGGGTGTGATCTTCATCCCTCCCCACCTGGCTGAAAAGGTAGCCATCAATGCTGAATTCATCATGTTGCGTGATACCTTCGGCCATAAGCGCCTGAAGGACGGGGTGTATACACCCGGACAAATAGACGGGCGCTGGTCAGACGAGATCAAAGCGGATTTCCTTAAATGGCTTGATGAGAATCCTGATCTTCTGCCAATGTCACGCGAAGAGCTGGATGAATTCATGAAAGGGCGTACCTGGTAGACTGTATACGCAGAATATATTCCGGAGGCAATCAGTAAGTACTGACGGCAGAGGGTCAGATGGATGAAACATTCAGCTCCCCTCCCTCAGCCTTCTGTCCTGATGCATCAACCGTAACCAGCCGGTAAGCATGGGCTTTTTTATCACCCGGTGCATCATTAAAACTGAAAGGAGTGTTGTCAGTCTGGGGTTGGTGTTCCACATCTGCAATCTTCTCCCCGTCCCTCCATATTTCGTAGGAGGCAATTGGAGCACTTCCGGCATAAGCAGAATTCCAGCTTAATGTGACATTTCGCTGATCGTTCTGCATTCCCTGCTCTGCTGCAGGATCCTGTGGGACTGTCATCCCACCTTCGGGGACCTGGAACCAGTTGGTCTTACCTTCCTTGGCAGACAGGGCAAGCTCTTCAACATCTTTCCTGTCACTTTCTCCCAGTCCGCCAGGCTCAATATTTGAAGCGAGTATATTCTGGTGCAACTGGCACTTTAAAGGATCCTTATCAATATGGCCTATCCCGATTATGGCCGTGTGAATACCCGGGGTTGTCAGTGCATATTCCACCAGGGGCCTGCTCGGAAGTTTCTCGCTGCCAACTGTCCTGACAACGTCTTCCGAGGTGTTCGACCAGTGTGCTCCCTTGGTATACATGGCGCCGTCGGCAAAGACCTTCATGGCTATGACACCCATGTTGCGTGCAGCGGCTACAGGAATAACATTGTGCTGCATGTTCATATTCTGCTTGTCGTTGGCATTGATTGCGACCAGCATGCCATCAAGTATCCCGTAATTATCCCTGCGGATCATCTCCATCATCACAGGTGAGGAATAATGTCCTGAGAAACCAATATGGCGAATCAGTTTTTCTTCACCCGGATTCATCCCGGTCAGGTTGGTCCCGTCACGAAGGTCACGAAGAACCGCCAGTGCTCCTATGTGTTCCATATCCGGTGAAGTGTTTTCAATTCCCTGGTAAAGTACATCCACTTCGAAGAGGTTAGTGAGGCTGTGGATCAGCACCATATCCAGGTAGGCTCCTTCAGGATAGGCACCCGAACCGTCGCCGAAGATCTGCGACAGGCTTCGTTTGACATCATATATAGCATGTTCCCAGCTGTGCCCATCGCTGCGGTTGCCAACACCCTCCCTCATCTCTCCTCCCTTGCCCCACCTCATATGTGTTTTCGAGGTTAGCCATATGGATTTACGAAGCGATTCCTCATACCCGGGTTCACCCGGGATAAGGTTCAGTTTCCGGAAGGCCCGGCCGTAATTTGTCTGGCTGGGACCGTAAAGGTTGGAGGTATCAAAATAATTTACACCATATTTGAATGCTTTCAGGATGATCTGCACCGGATTCTCAGTAGGTGACATCCACTGCAGAGAAGCCTGTCCGCCCAGGGCGAAATTCGTGACTTCAAAATCCAACTTGCCGAAGCTGCGCTTCATTGGCTGAACTATAGCACCACTACTACATCCTTTGATATAAGGGGCCATTGCGATACCGGCTGCTGCTGCTGCTGTTGTCTTAAAGAATTTTCTCCTGTCTGGTTCTGAAGGTGTATGTGCCATTGTATGAAGGTTTTTGATAATAATCTTGTTACAGACCTTAAATATCCATGCACACAAGTTAAGGAATTCCTGGGAAAGCATGAAAAATACATGATTAGCTAACGGCTGCCCGAAGTAGTGAATACCTAGCCTCAGAAATTATATCTTTGTCATGTCTTTTTCTGATGAAAACATAATTGGTTATGAAATTTCGAGACAAGGTCGTCTGGATCACAGGTGCTTCTTCGGGAATAGGGGAAGGACTGGCCCATGCATTTGCCCGCGAAGGTGCCAGGCTGGTTCTCCATTCACTGACCATGGAAGAACTGGAAAATGTTGCCGCTCACTGCACGGAGAATAATGTAGAGTTCATGCTGCTGGCATTTGACCTGGCACAACCGAATGATTATCCGGCCCTGGTCAAACAGGTGACAGACCGCTTTGGCCGTATAGATGTACTTATAAATAATGCGGGTATTTCTCAGCGGGCGCTGGCACATGAAACATTAACAGCAGTTGACAGGAAGATATTCGAGATCAATTTTTTCAGCGCTGTTGAGCTGACCAAAGCTGTCCTGCCTGTCATGATGGCCCGGGGAAGCGGGTCCATAGCTGCATCCAGCAGCATAACAGGCATCTTCGGATTTCCACTTCGCTCTTCCTATTCAGCTTCCAAGCATGCTGTATCCGGTTTCTTCGAAACCCTGGGAATTGAAATGCGCCCCCACAATATCTTTGTCACCGTAAGCTATCCGGGCCGTGTAAGAACTGAAATATCAAAGCACTCTCTTCAAAAGAATGGAGAAACATGGGATAAGATGGATGATGGACTGGACCGTGGAATATCCGTTGAGAAATGTGCCCGCCGGTATCTTAAATCCATATACAGGAAGAAAAGAACTGTATATATAGGGGGCCTCGAGATTATTATGCCCTACCTGAAAAGATACTGCCCGCGCCTGTTCTATCTCGTAGCCGGAAGAGTCAAACCAACATAGGAAGACTATCCCGTGTCAGAGGTACCATGTCCGCTATGTGACTTACTATTTATACTGACTTTAAATTAAGTGCTTTTACCAAAAACTGATAAAACGCAATCCTTTACTGGTTTAACAATTATAATTTTGTAGCTCTATCTAAAAGCAGCATATTATCCGATGTACGGCCAGTCAATTACACATGAAGGAGTAATTGAGAATATCTCTGAAAATAAATTGTTTATCAGATTATCCAGGCTTCCGGCCTGTGCTGAATGCCATGCCAAAGGCATTTGTTCAGTTCCGGATTCGGCTGATGGAGAAGTAATGGTTGCTGACCAGAAACCGGGAATGGTGCAGGGGGACCATGTAGTAGTAAGTATCACACGTTCCCATGCATACCGGGCCCTCCTGCTCGGGTATGTTCTGCCCTTTGTCCTGGTGCTGACTGCAATGATCCTTTTAACAGCCTTCCGGGTCAGAGAATGGATAGCCGCCCTGTTTTCACTGTCTGTCCTGGTACCGTATTACCTGATGATCAGACAGTTCAGCAACAGGATAGAAAGATCTTTTAACTTTATTGTAAGCAAGCAAGTGTAATAATTTCAGATGAGTCCGGCAATCCTCTATACAATTATCTCCCTGAGCAGTCTAGGTATCATCGCTGCCATCATTTTATACTTTGTTGCGCAGAGGTTCAAGGTCTTCGAAGACCCCAGGGTAGACATCATTGAAGATGCACTTCCTGCCGCCAACTGCGGGGGATGCGGGTATCCCGGGTGCAGGAATTTTGCAGAAGCGCTTGTAAAAAGTGAAGATATTTCAGGCATGTATTGTCCTGTGGGCGGGATGACCGTTATGAACGTGGTATCAGGTATCCTGGGAGTGGAAACATCCCAGCAGGATGAACAGGTAGCTGTTGTTCGTTGTTCAGGGTCCTTTGCCGTCAGGGAACGAACCAGCATCTATAACGGGCCAGCTTCATGTGCGATAGAATCCAGCCTGTATTCGGGTGATACCGGATGCGCCTATGGATGCCTGGGGCACGGGGACTGCGTGCAGGTGTGTGATTTCGATGCCATCCATATGAACCCGCTGACGGGACTACCAGAGGTCACCGATGAAAAATGTACTGCCTGCGGGGCCTGTGTAACTGCCTGCCCTAAAGACATTATTGAACTCCGTAAGAGAAACAAAAGGGACCGGAAGATATTTGTCTCATGCATTAATGAAGAAAAGGGAGGAATTGCTAAAAAGAGTTGTCAGGTTGCCTGTATAGGATGCAGCAAATGCCAGAAGGTTTGTCCGCATGAAGCCATCATTATTGAAAATTTCCTGGCATATATTGATCCCGTGAAATGCAAACTCTGCAGAAAATGCGCCCCTGTTTGCCCTACTGACTCCATCCTGGAAATAAATTTCCCCCCAAGAAAGGTAAAACCCGAAGAAGCTTCGGAAGAAGGCAACCAGGATATGCCGCTCGTGAAATCAGGCGACACAGGAGATTCTGACAGTTCAATCACTAAATCGACTGAAGGTGTATAAAACGTTTACAAAAGGAGGGATTCACCCGGCTGAGAATAAGCTGTCGGAAAAGGAGAATATCCGGGTCCTGGACCTGCCTCAGTCAGTCTGTGTGCCTGTCTCTCAGCACATCGGGGCTCCTGCAAAACCTGCGGTTCAGAGAGGGGATGAGGTGCTGGTCGGACAGGTTCTTGCCATAAATGAAGGATTTGTCTCCACCAATATCCATTCCCCTGTATCAGGTAAAGTCGGCAAAATTGATAAATGTTACGATATCAGCGGTTATAAACGCATGGCTATACAGATTGATGTGGAGGGTGATCAGTGGATTGACAGCATTGACCGTACAGAGACACTGGTAACAGAATGCGAGCTCAGTCCAGGTGAAATAATACAGAAAGTACATGAACACGGGATTGTGGGACTGGGAGGAGCTACATTCCCATCCCATGTAAAACTCAGCCTTCCCCGCGGAAAAAAGGCCAGATATCTGTTGATTAACGGAGCCGAGTGTGAACCATACCTGACCTCGGATCACGTGCTGATGATGGAAAAGGAAATGGAGATACTGACAGGAGCAGGTATAATGATGAAAGCCCTGGAAGCAGATCAGGTCATAATTGGTATAGAAAAAAATAAACCGGATGCCATTAAGAATCTGACAGAATTAAGCACAAATTTCAGTAACATCAGGGTACAGCCTCTTAAAGTGAAATACCCGCAGGGAGGCGAAAAAATGCTTATAAAAGCTGTCCTTAACCGTGAAGTACCGTCAGGTGGATTACCCATTGATGTTGGTGTGGTCGTGTTTAACGTAGGAACTATGTTCGCTGTATATGAAGCCGTTCAAAAAAATAAACCTCTCTTTGAAAGGATAGTCACAGTTACCGGGAAATCATTAGCCAGACCATCCAATTACCGGGTACGTATTGGCACCCCTATAGCTAATCTTATTGAAGCCGCTGGCGGATTGCCTGATGATACGGGAAAGGTAGTAGCAGGCGGACCCATGATGGGGAAGGCGCTGGATAAGCTTGATGTTCCGGTTACGAAAGGCACTTCAGGCATAGTGGTCATACCGGAAAAGGAAGCCGGGAGGAAAGAAATCCGGAATTGCATCCGGTGCTCTAAATGTATAGGCGTTTGTCCCATGGGAATTGAGTCCTACCTGCTCATGGCCTTGACTGAAAAAGAGATGATTGACAGGCTTGAGGATGAGAGGATATTCGATTGTATGGAATGCGGATCCTGCAGTTATATTTGTCCGGCCAACAGGCCCTTGCTGGATTATATCCGCCTGGGAAAATCAAAGGTCAACCTGCTGAAACGCAAAAAGAAAAAATAAAACTCAAGAGACAGAAATGCAGCTATTTAAAGTATCACCATCCCCGCACGACTATTCCGGTGAGTCCACCAGCAAGCTGATGTATGGAGTGATACTTGCCCTCTTACCGGCATTTCTTGTTTCTATATGGTTCTTTGGCATCGGGGTAATCATCATTACTTGTGTCGCAATAATCTCCTGCATAAGTTTTGAGTACCTCATACAGAAGTACCTGCTCAGGCAAAAAACGACCATTAGTGATGGATCTGCAATGGTCACAGGAATACTACTTGCCTTCTGCCTTCCGGCCAACATCCCGGTCTGGATGGTTATACTGGGAAGTCTCGTGGCCATCGGGATTGGGAAGATGTCTTTTGGCGGCCTGGGAAACAACCCCTTCAATCCGGCCCTGGTCGGCAGGGTTTTCCTCTTTATTTCCTTCCCTGTAAAACTAACATCATGGCCCCTGTCCGGACAGGCATGGATGACTTATATGGATGGCACAACCGGGGCCACCCCCCTTGCAGTTATGAAAGAAGGGCTGAAAAATAAGGAAGCCGTCAGCAGTATCATGACTGAACTGCCGGGATATGCTGATATGATGCTGGGAAAGACAGGAGGGTCACTGGGAGAAATAGCAGCCATTGCGCTACTGGCAGGATTCATATTCCTGCTTGCCAGGAAAATAATTACATGGCATATACCGGTTACCATTATCCTTACTGTAACAATTTTCACCGGGATCCTCTGGCTGGCAGATCCTTCTTCAAACGCGGACCCCGTGTTTCACCTTTTAACGGGCGGACTGATGCTTGGAGCTGTATTTATGGCTACTGACTACGTCACATCACCCATGAATCCGAAAGGAATGATCATATACGGAGCAGGCATTGGAATTATAACGGTAGTGATCAGGATCTTTGGTGCGTACCCTGAAGGGGTACAATTTGCCATCCTGATCATGAATGCTTTTGTGCCCCTCATTAATAAATTTGTTAAACCTGCCAGATTTGGAGAGATACACGACTGATGGATAAGAAAGAATCAAGTTTTATAAATATGGTGGTGACCCTCTTCCTGGTCACGCTAATAGCATCGACAGCCCTGGCCTTCGTGTATGAGATAACAAAGGGGCCCATCAGCGAAGCCAAAGCACTTAAAAAAACAAATGCCATAAGGGCGGTTGTGCCGGATTTCACCAATCTGCCCGGAGAGGAACTGATGAAGATTGAAACTGAAGGAGACAGCCTGTATTTCTATGTGGCCAGGCAAAATGATGAAATAACAGGGATTGCTGTGGAAACTTTTACCAACCGGGGATTTTCAGGAAAATTCAGGATCATGGTTGGTTTTACAACAGACGGCAGCATCTATGATATCATGGTGCTTGAGCATAAGGAAACACCCGGACTTGGTGACAAAATAGAGAAGAAAAAATCCCTTAATAAAACAACCGGGCTTTCCTGGAGCAGCCAGTTCAAGGGCAAACATCCGGAAGAATTTACCCTGGCAGTAAAACAGGACGGAGGAGAGGTGGATGCTATTACTGCTTCGACCATCACCTCAAGGGCTTTCTGTGATGCGATCCAAAGGGCCTATGATGGATTTATGAAGATCAGGCCTGAGCTGATCCCTGACGATAAAGTAAAAACAGAATTATAACATTATGAACCAGTGGAAGAATTTTAGTAAGGGCTTTTTCAGGGAAAATGCAGTTTTTGTTCTCTTCCTGGGACTCTGCCCTACCCTGGGGGTAACCACCACGGCTGTTAACGGCCTGGGAATGGGACTGGCGACCACATTTGTTCTGCTGATGTCCAATATTGCGGTTTCAATCATTAAGAGCGTGATCCCGGATAAGGTCCATATCCCTTCATATATCGTAATAATAGCCTCATTTGTCACCATAGTTGAACTGGTTATGCAGGCTTATGTGCCGGATCTTTTCGAGGCCCTGGGACTGTTCATCCCGCTGATCGTTGTTAACTGCGTGGTACTTGGAAGGGCTGAAGCCTTTGCCTCCAAGCAGAACATTCTCACTTCGGCTCTTGATGGACTGGGAATGGGACTGGGGTTCTCAATGGCCCTGACAATGCTGGGAGCTGTCAGGGAAATACTTGGCAGCGGATCCATCTTCGGACTGAAATTTATCCAGGGCGACGGAATGCTCGTGTTTGTCCTGGCCCCGGGAGCTTTCCTGGCACTGGGTTACCTGATAGTACTTATTAACAAACTGAACAAAACCTGATGGAATATATCATCATTATTATTTCTGCGGTATTTGTCAACAATATTGTACTGGCCAAATTTCTTGGCATCTGCCCCTTCATCGGTGTTTCCAATAAGGTTGATACTGCTGTTGGCATGACCGGGGCGGTAACATTTGTCATGGTTATTGCCACCATAGTCACCTATATTCTGCAACAATATGTACTGGAGGTGTTTCACATCACCTTTATGCGTACCATAACATTCATTCTTGTTATTGCTGCCCTGGTCCAGCTTGTCGAGATCATCCTCAAAAAACTCAGTCCTCCCCTGTACAAAGCCCTGGGCATATTCCTCCCCCTGATCACTACCAATTGCGCAGTACTCGGTGTGGCTGTACTTGCTGTTCAGAATGACTTTAACCTGATGGAAAGTGTAGTCTTTGCCATTGCCAACGCCGTTGGATTCGGACTTGCCCTCATAATATTTTCAGGGATAAGGGAGCAGCTGGACCTTGTGAATATTCCTAAAGGGATGCAAGGGGTGCCCATAGCATTTATTGTGGCCGGATTACTGGCCCTTGCATTTATGGGATTTACCGGAATAGTATAAATACCGGTGTAAAGTCCTCCTGGGTCTCAGGAGCTTATTTACCTTTATTAATTTTCTTATTCAGCTTATAAGTATACTTTGCAGCCAGTGCTGCACCAACAATTCCTGCATTATTCAATAATTCTGCAGCAACCACAGGAGCCTTGACATCAAGAAACTCAAGAAATTTATCACCCTTCTTGCTGGCTCCGCCGCCAAGTATGATGAAGTCAGGCCAGGTAAGGAATTCCATGAACTTCAGGTATTCATTAAAACGCCCGGCCCATTCTTCCCATGACAGGTCATTGTTCTTACGAGCAGCATCGGATGAATATGTCTCACCATCAATATCCATCCCCTTTAAATATATATGCCCCATTTCTATGTTAGGTACCAGCCTGCCGTTTGTAAATAATACAGTGCCTATCCCTGTACCTATAGTACATAAAAGCACTGTCCCGGTCTTGTCCTTTCCTGCGCCAAATTTCATCTCTGCAAGTCCGGCAGCATCTGCATCATTGACGACTGTTACCGGCAATTTGGTCTTCTTCGAAAACAATTTATTGGCATTGGTATCCAGCCATGATTTATCAATATTTGCAGCGGTGACCACGACGCCGCTTTGAAGTGCGGCCGGGAAACCGCAACCAACCGGGCCTTCCCACTTAAAATGCTCAACAATCTGAAGAATAACTTCAGCGATATTTCCGGGAGTGGATGGATCAGGAGTAGGGATTCTGTGCCGTTGATCCAGCATCAATCCATCCTTAGTATTTACCGGGGCACCCTTGATTCCGGAACCTCCGATGTCAATGCCCAGTACCTTTTTATAATTCATATTCTTTTTTTTTTGTGATTTATTACGATTGATCAGCCGTACAATTATATTGCGCTCGCTAACCTGCAGCAAGCTACGGGGAACCGAGCTTGCGAGCTCGGCGCAGTCAATACGCTCGCAGTATTCATACCAGCATATAAAAATAATTATTATCCGCTTCGAACAAGGAATCTTCATATTTTTTTTCTTATATATTTTAAGTAAATTGTTCAGGGTAATAAAAAACCACTATAATGCATCAATATATCCATCAGCTTCTGGAGAGGGATCAACGTGCTGTAATTCCCGGTCTCGGAGCCATAATTAAACGAGATTCTGACATTGTTTTTAATAAACTGATCAGTTTTAATGATGGCCTGCTGCTTGAAATCATCTCAGAAAACGAGAAACTGGATTTCGCCGGTGCCAGTAAAAAACTGGAGGATTTTGTGGCCGGATTGAAAAAAGAGATAGAAGAAAATGGGTTAGTGCTTATTGAGCAGATTGGAAAACTCGAAAAAGATGATTCAGGTAATATAAAAATTTCACAGGAAGTAAGCGCATCTGATGAAGATCTTCCCGCAGAGCCCGAACCTGAGCCTGAACCCGAGCCGGAACCAGAACCTGAACCGGAACCGGAGCCTGAACCCGAACATGAACCCGAGCCTGAAACGGAGCCTGAGCCTGAACCGGAGCCTGCAGATGAAAAAAAAGAAGAAAAGTCCAAGGCAGATGAACAAAAGGGGATAGAACAGGATTTTACACTGGATGAGAACGAGGCTATTGAAAAAGAAGACTCCCTTATCACTTCTGCCGGAGGTGAATCACTTACCGGTACATCTGAACCGCTGGATGACTCATTTGTCATTGATCCTTCAGCCGCAGATATTCCCGAAGAAGTTGCAGCCGAACCAGCTGATGCACACCAGGCCGGGGAAGAGGCTGATGCTTCAGCAGTGACTCCGCCAGAACCTGAACCAGAGCCGGAGCCTGTCATTCCTCCTCCCCGCGAAGTAAAGCCGGTACCGGTAACCAGGAAGGAGTTATCCACAACAGGTCAGGCAGGTATTGCAGCAGGGTGCATACTGATAATTGCCGTTGTGCTGCTGATCCTGATCAGGCCCTCTTTCATAGACCGCCTTCTGGGAACGGATACAGCACCTGCCGCTGATGTAACGACTGTACTGCATGCCGATAGTGAGCAGGAAAATCAGGCTACTGAAACTGAAGCTGATCAAACCTCTGCGGCAGAGATCCCCGCAACTGTTGTGGAGGAAACTGATATTGCTGAGCCGGACATTCAGACCAGAAATGGCTCAGATTACTTTGTGGTGGCCGGATGTTTTCAATACCTGGAAAATGCTGAAAAATACGCCAGCTACCTGGGTGAACAGGGTTATAATGCCCGTATTATCGGAAAGCATAATAATCTATATGCCGTTTCCTTTGAAAGCTTTACCAGCAAGAAGGAAGCACTGGCATACATGGAGAAAATAAGGCAGGAATCCCAACCCAGGGCATGGGTCCTGCATTACCGGGAATAATTTTTTATACATTTACAAGCGCATCAAGCGTACACACAATAATTGTTACTTCTCCAATGGTAATCGAGTCGATTAAACGCTATAACTGGCAGGATAAGACAGTATTGATAGTCGAAGAAGATCATTCAAGTTTAATTTTTCTTAAGGAAATACTTGGATTTACCGGAATAGGAATACTTGATACCCGTTCAGGAGAGGACGCAGTATTCCTTGTAAAAAAACACAGGAATATTGATATAGTACTTATGGATACCGGCCTGTCAAGGGATGACCCATATGATATAATAAGGCGGATAAAATCACAGAGGAAAGACCTTCCTGTCATAGCACAAACTACCCATACCCAGCCGGAAGACCGAGAAAGATCTTATCTGGGCGGCTGTGATGCCTTTGTGGCCAAACCAATAGATACTTTTGAACTTCTCTGGAAGATGGACCTCTTCCTTGGTGATGATCATCCGGAGATCAACCAGCCCCACGGGAATGAATACTCACAGCGGAAATCCGGTGTTAACAAACGCAATTCCTGACTATTCCCCTCCCGGTTTGAAAACCGAATGATAAACTGCGGCTGCCTGAACTTTCTCCTTTGAGAAGAAATCATCATGGTACTGTTTGTTAATGTACAGCTCAGACTGGTTGCAGAAAAAATCACTGGCCGGTATCCCGGACACACCCGTAGGAATAACGGTCTTGGATTTATCCCAGTCATCTGTAGTAAATACATGCCTCTCGGAGGCCCCGTGATAAGCCTTAAACTGCGTACCAAAGGAATACGAATAGGGTGCAACCGTAGTGCCACTGCCCCCTACGGAATAGGGTCCTCGTGTCAATCCGAATACCTTGCTTAATAAATTTACACTGGATAAGGCATGCCCGAAGGTTATTTTGTGTACCTCCCCCCAATGCCACTGATCAGGATCACTACTATATCTCTCTGATATCCATGAAACCGCCCCCTGAAAGCTCTTAATAATCATCTTATCAAAATCTTCAGTCTGATCGGTGCTGACATCATCACACCAGGAAATCTCCTGACCGGCAAGAATCTTTTCGAAAGTGTATTCGGCTATGATATCGGATTTGGTGAAGGTTGTATACAACTCCTCTCCCATCTCATCCTGGAACATGTTCTTTACCAGTTCCTCATAGAATACTTCAAAGACGAGGGTAGCGCTGCTTTCAACTGTCATGTTGCAATCCCAGGACTTAAAAATATCAAGGACTTCTGTCTCGAGCTCATCCAGATCAGCAGCAGATAAGGCAGTGATTATCCGGTTCTGAAATCCTTCTGCCCATTTGCTGGTCTGGTCAGTCTGTATCTCCTGAACATCTTCCGCAGATAAAGTACCTTTCTCCCTTATCAGTTCGTCTATCCTGTCATACCTGCACGGGAGTGAGAACCAGGTACTGATGTGATAGGGAAAGGAAGCCGGGACCGTCTTGTTATTGGCCGAAATGACATAGCCCTTCTCCGGGTTATATATATGAGGCAATTCATCGAAAGGCACCCTTCCTGTCCAGTCATAAAGACTGGTATCACCGGGTACCACGAATATGCCTTTGCCTGCATTCCGGATGGGTATCCCTGCACAGGTGTAGAGCCCGATGTTGCCCGCCCGGTCACCGTATATTACATTCTGGCTCAGGGTGCTCTGGTGAATGGCAGCAGCTTTGAAATCCTCCCAGTTATTTGCCCTGTCATATTGAAAGAGGGCTATGAATTCATTGCTTTCACCCATCCCCAGCCACCTCATGGAAATGACATGTTCATCCACACCCTTAAAGCCGGAAATGACCGGGCCGCGATGCGTAAACCTGTTGACCCTGGTGACTTCTTCACCTCCCTTGATTCTTATCGTCTCCTCCCTGATCTGCATATCCATCCATTGCCCGTCTAACCTGTACTGGTTGGTATCTTCCGGATTAATGGTCTCCAGGTAAAAATCCATATCATCCACCCCCACGTTGGTAAATCCCCAGGCAATGCTGTCATTATGTCCGGCAGCAATGATCGGTGTTCCGGGTGCCATAACCCCTGTCACATTCAGTCCGCCCTCAACTACCTGGTGCATCTGGTACCATACTCCCGGTGCCAGGTCTATCTGTAGGTGCATGTCATTGGCAACAATCGGGAACCCGGATTCGGTTTTATCTCCGCTGATGGCCCAGTTATTGCTCCCTGAGAAAATCTCCAGTCCAAGTTCAACTGCCTTTAATGATCCCTGCAGTATATTATCTTCAAGGACCAGGCCTTCAGTTTCCCCGTAATGATCATAAACCGGAGTCTGTATATCCAGATCAGGCAGCAGCTCCATCATTTTCTCGTTCCCGACCACCTGTGCGATCTCAAACATGGCAAATTCAGTTCCCCACGGATTTGTGAGTCCCCAGGTAAAATAACCGGTGATGTTGGCAGAATGTTCAGGTTTCCAGGGTTCCGGCTGGTAGCCTAAGACTGAAAATTCAAAGGGTAATCTGTTGAAATTCTGATCAATGTATGTATTAATACCCTGGCTGTAGGCTTCAAGGTTTTGCATCATATCAGCCGGAAGCCCCCCGAGCATTTGCTCCGACTTCCTGTCGAAACGAAGTGCGCGGAACAGCTGGTCAGCTGTGATCATGTCCTCGCCGAAAATCTCTGATAGGCGTCCCTGGGTTACCCTCCTCAGCAGGTCCATCTGCCAGAGGCGGTCCTGGGCAGAGATGTACCCTACGGCCAAATACAGGTCGTGTTCATTCTTTGCATAAACATGTGGCACTCCATACTGATCCCTATAGACCTCAACCTGTTCACTCAGGCCGTCAATGACCAGTTCGGCATTGTAATCAGGGATGGCCCTGTGAGAGATATGCCTGACAAAAATTAATCCGCTTATTACAGCCAGAACAACCAATATCAATAATGCCAGCAGAATTCGTTTTAGTATTTTCACAGCTTTGAATATTAATAATGAATAATCATTTAATTGAATAATTGAGAACCTGTGCAGGCACTCCTTACACTGGGTTTCATATTTAGAATTTTAACGATTGCTCCCTTTTAGTTTTACCTTGAGCCTGACCGGGTTGTGATCGGAATTCTCAAAGTTCAGGTGGTCCGTTTTCACAGATAAAAGTTCAATATTCGGAGACAGCAGATAATAATCTATCACTGTTGTTGGTGAGGTCACCGGATCATAGGGTTTCAACACCCTCCTGTTTGAGGGGACATCCGGGTCATAGGCCCATGTCCAGTCCCCGGGCAGATAATTATCTTCAATATATAACAGGCTCAGGGTATCAAAAATATGAGCCGAATATCCAGGTGTAAATCCGGCCGGACACTGGTTCCAGTCCCCACCCACCAGCACATAATTGCCCACCTGGTATTCCTTTAAAAGAAATTCCCTTATATATTCCATCTGGTTTTTTCTCAGGCTTCCATCATCATATGCCGAATTATGGGTGTTGATTATCAGAAGTTCCTTTCCTCCTGAAACAGGGATTGAGTTTACCGTGAAACAGCGGTCAAGCATGAATACACCCATGGGCCAGGAGTAATTACCGGGAAAGGAATGCCGCACCGTCCTTGTGAATGGGAAGCGGCAGAAGCTGGCGATACCGGAAAGGACTTTCCCATAAGGGTGACTGACCGGTAAAGGGACAAAGAAAACATCGTAGTTTTTACCAAATGAAGAATAGTAATCCTCCAGGAGGCTTCCGATCGCTGCAAACTGGTCACTGCGATAGGATCTTTTGGATTCCCTGTCTACTTCCTGGAACAACCAGCAGTCGACAGTATCCTGTCCGGATATATAGTCCAGAACAGCTTCAAGGTTTCTCTGCACCTGGTCCTTCTCCGGCCTGACCTTGTCGCCGCCATCATAGAAAAAATCCATATCCTTATCCAATCCGCAATAACCGATGTTCCAGTCAATACAATTCAGTTCAATGCTGTCTGACAAAGGGATGTATTCTTCTTGCCCCTCAGAAAGCAGGGTGATTTCATCCGGTCGATAATCAGTGATGCTGGCATAAGCCAGGAAGATAATGAATCCGAAGACCAGGACCATCACCAGGATACCAAGATAGTTGATAAGTCTCATTGAAATTTACTGGTAAATTAACGTGCCTTGATCACACATCTAAATTAATCATTTTAATGATATGGAATATTGTTTCAGGCAGCCTGTGATTATCAGGTATTGTGCGGTGATATAGGTGGTCATAATCGCTATCCTGGCCAGGCTGAAGCTTAGTTTAAAATTATTTATGGCTATCATTGAATCGGATAGCACGAATAACATGGCTCCAATAAGTACCAGCAGGTAACTCAGGCGGTTGACCTTCTCTTTCCTGTTCATTGCAGCAGAAAGCATTGTAAGGATAACAATGGCGTAAACAAGGACAGGAATCCTCATATCCTCAAGGCCTTCCCATAAATAAAATAACAGTCCTGTTCCAAAAGCAATAACCGGTAACAGCAGCCAGGCGCCTGGACCAAAAATGACCTTGTTCTTTCCGGGAGTTGTTAAAAAAGCGATCAGGTACATCAGCTGCGCTGCCAGGAATGAACCCAGTCCTGCCAGGAAAAATGTGTCCTTAAAAGAGGTGAACTGCAAAAGCACATCCCCTCCCCACGAGAATACCAGGGCTGCCATGATCATCCTGTGGAACACGGTTACAGATTGTCGGATGTAGCTGAAGTAGATCAGGAAAAGGATGGGAATTATAAGTGCCTTGACAATTATCCCCGGCCACTGCCAGCTTATGGTTTCGAGGGCAATAAATACTATGCCGGTGGCAAAATAGAGAGTGCTGAGGGTTCTGAATTTCATAATGCCTGCTTTTATTTATCGAGCTTGGATGCTTAGGGTATCAAACCGATAATTTAATTATTTTTTTTCTATCTTGGATAACTAATTCCTAATCATCTTCACCTTATGAAACGACACATACTTCTGATACTGGCAATCTTGCTGGTAATCCCGGTAAATATTCTGGCACAGGAAGAAGATACTGTCAAAGTAACCAAAACAGGGTTCATTCCGGGAGGTACACCAGCAGTGGCCTATGACTCCGACCTCGGGTTTCTCTATGGTGCGATCATAAACCTTTATTTCTACGGGGATGGTACCCGGTACCCGAAGTATGATCACTCAATCTACATGGAAGTATCAAGGACAACCAAAGGCAGCAATAAATACGAACTCAGGTATGATTCTGACAGGCTGATCAAGGGTATCAGAACACTGGGGTCAATTAGTTACCTGACGGAACAGTCACTGGATTTTTATGGCTTTAATGGTTATGAGGCTTTTTATAATCCTGATTATGAGAAAGAGGAAGTTGGTAATACAAATTATTATTCAAGAATGTTTTACCGCCAGGACAGGAAAATGTTACGCCTTCGGGCCGATTTTACCGGGGATATTATTGAAAATAAACTTAAATGGTTCGGTGGTCTCGAATTCTATGACAACAAAATGGATACGGTAGATATAGACAAATTAAACAGTGGAAAGGATCCGGCAGATCAGCTGCCGGGAGTAGGGGGCGGATTGTTCGGACGGTATGCCTATGACTGGGGCATTCTGCCATCGATCAACGGTGGCAAACATACACTTATCAAGGCCGGTGTGATATATGACACCCGTGACAATGAACCGAATCCCATGAAAGGGATGTGGACAGAAGCACAACTGGTAATTGCCCCTTCCTTCCTCAGTGATCAGGAAATGAGTTATACTAAACTGATACTGACCCACCGTCAGTACTTTACACTGATACCGCGTAATCTGAACCTTGTCTACCGGCTGAGTTACCAGAAAAAGCTATCCGGTGATATCCCCTATTATATGATGCCCTTTATCTTTAACAGTCCGCCAAACTGGACCCGTGATGGATTAGGTGGCTCGGAAACTGTAAGGGGTATGCTGAGAAACCGTGTCGTCGGTGAGGATTACCTGTACGGCAATATTGAAACCCGGTGGAAATTCATCCATTTCGATCTGTGGAAATGGAACGTTTACCTGGCCCTGAATGCCTTCCTTGACGGCGGTCTGGTTACCGGTAAATATGAATTGGACCTGACGGGTGTGCCTCCTGAAGATCGGGCTATATTCTTTCCTGCTGATGAAAAAGAGGCGCTGCACCTGGGAGCCGGTGGAGGTTTTCGTATTGCACTCAACCAGAACTTCATTATAGCCTTTGATGTAGGACGGGCACTTGACGAGAGAGACGGACGTATGGGATATTATGTCGGGCTCGATTACCTGTTTTAAACAGGATACATTTTACCGGAAAGATTCATCTTACCAATCCCTCTTCCCTGACCTCCTTAATTACCTCATCCCTGTTGACAACGGATGAGGATTTCAGTTCATTGTACCACCGCTTAAGCTCCTGAGAGTCGGCCAGGTCATAGCTGAGGGTAATCAGGTAAAGATACAGGGTGCCGAAAACCGGGGAGTAATTGTCGTTCCTGTCATTTAATATTCTCTTGAAATGCGACAGGGCCTCTTCAGGGCGGCCGGCTTCATATAGGCTGAGCCCCTCGCCTATCTGCCTGTTAATCTCCGCATCGAGGCATATATATTTCAGTGAAATGCAGTCTCCTTCACAATCCTCCACAAGATTAAGGAACCTGATATCCCCGCTGATCTCAGGGAAATGCATCACAAAACTGCGGCGCTCACCGATGGACTTGAAGCGGTAGGTCTCAGGACAGGCAGGAAGATTTCCCATCTCGAGCAACTTGTACCTTTCTTCACCAAGTGAATTTGTGAGGAAGGTGTTTTCACTGATGCAAAATCTGCCCCCAAGGCGTTTGTTCTCAAAGGTAAAATAAAGAAGTGTCCGGCCCCCTGTGAACTCTATTTTGTCGAGTTCGAGTGTTTCATGGCTTGATAATCCTACATTAGGTTTATCCAGTGTTTGTGAGCTGGCTATTACGGGGACAAGGCATACAAAGAAGACCAGGAATATTCGCATCTTCACTATATATTGTCAAACAGGCATTTGAAACGGGAATCTTCAGGATCGGCCGGCTCCACATCATAATTTTTATTGACAATAAGATCCGCCATGGGCTTCAGGGACAACACGTTGATATGTTCCTGTTCCAGTACTTGCTGCCGGAAATCATCCATGGGTTCCTTACTGCGGATGATCTGCGTCATCTTGGTTTCATGGTAGGTAAGGTCTATGAATACTCTCAGGTCGATACCTTTGGTTTTGATGGCATACAGGCCATCCACAACAAGCAGGTCAACTTTCTGGAAATCAGTTATAAGTTTATCTACCATATTAGGTATGATGTCGATACAGGGCATCATTGCCTCCCGGTTTTCCTTATACTCCCTGATATTCTGGTGGATAAGGTTCCAGTCATATTCCTTAATGCCAACACTTTTTATGCCATGTGTTCGCCTCCATTCATACCTGAGCAAGGGCGGTACCTTATAATAATTATCGGTATGAATCACCTTTACGCGAATGAGTTCTTCTTTCAGCAATTTTGCCAGGGAATGGGAAAGTTCGGATTTCCCTGCACCTGATTCTCCGGAAATGGCCACTATGTACTTATATCCTTTGGGCTTTCTTCCAAGATCTGCCATCATGCACTTCTTGATCGAAGCTGCAGCCGTTTTATGAGTATCCTGAATCAGTAATACATCGCCAAGCATAACACTCAATATTATAGTTTTTTAGGATTCACCAAAAATTAGTTTTTCACAAATCGATCTCAAGGGGGTGGTCCCTGCCCGTTTTATACATCGTCCCGTTGATCTCAACATCCACTGTATCAATATTATCGCAGGATAATTTCAGTTTGGAGGATGAAATTTCAAAGGTGTAATAATTTTTTCTGAATGCAAAACCGAATGCTACTTTCTTCCATTTATCTGTCATATTCGGTCTAATCCTTAAATTTTCCGTATGCAGGTTGATCCCGGCAATGGAATTAATGATGTACATCAGGGTGCCCGCCATTACCCCGGCATGGATACCCTCTCCTGTGGTACCCCCCTGGATATCAATGAAATCACTTTCCAGGGCTTCCATATACATTTTCCAAGCCAGCTGAGGTTTGCCGATCTGGCTTGCCAGGCTGGCGTGTACTATGGTGCTGAGGGTAGATCCGTGTGAACACCGCTTGATGTAGTAATCGAAATTGCGTTCAAGCAGGTCCGGGACCGGTTTATAACCAAGTTCTTTAAGTATGTCCATAACTATTTCCCTGTCAAGGGTATAAAAACACATCAGTGTGTCAGGTTGTTTGGCCAGTTTGTAGTCATCCGGGGATTTCCCCTCTGCCTTCAGGATGCGGTCAAGGCGGTGGATGTTTTCATATTTCGCCCGGTAAGCTTCCCAGTCAAGTTCCTCCAGGTCAAAATACCCGTCGAACTGTGAAATGATACCCTCGTCTGAAATAACCAGCATGAGTTTGCCGGCAATTTCTTTCCATTCCGATAATTCGCTTTCCCCTAATGATATGCTGTCCATAATTCCCCCCAGCGCTCCGTCCCCATATTCATCAACCAGCCGGAATGCCTTGCGCAACAACCAGGCAACCATGATATTGGTATAGGCATTATCCCGCAATCCACCTTCGCTGGCACCCGGATAGGATTCATGGAATTCATCAGGTCCCATCACCTTATCTATACTGTAACGCCCGTTTTTATTCAGGGATGTTTTACTGATCCAGAACCGGCAGATCTCAAAAAAGATCTCTCCCCCCTTACCGCAGATAAAATCATCATCTGCAGCTGTCCAGTAATACTGCCATATATTATAAGCTATAGCGATGGATATGTGCCGCTGCAGGGAACTGTAATCATCCCCCCATTCTCCGGAAACGGGGTTCAGGTGTACTATCTGGGTTTCTTCGCGTCCGTCGCTTCCGCTCTGCCAGGGATACATAGCACCACTATAACCGTATTGGGAGGCATATTCCCTGGCCTTGTCAAGCCTGGGGTAGCGGTACTGAAGTACTGCACGGCTGACCTCAGGCAGGTGAATACTATAGAAGGGTAATATGTAAAGCTCGTCCCAGAATATATGTCCGCGGTAAGCCTCCCCGTGCAGTCCCCTGGGGGGTATTCCGAAATCGAGCCTTGAATTATGCGCAGATGTGGTAACCATTAGGTGGTAAATATGCATCCTCACAAGTTTCTGGGCATAGCGGTCCCCTTCTATGCATATATCTGTTTTATTCCATAGATCATCCCATGCCTCCCGGCTCGCTATTTTAATTTCAGAAAAACCACCCGCTGAGTCTGCTTTTGACCTGACGGCATCCAGCAGGTCCCCTCCCTCATCATTAATTGAATTTTTTATGCATACCAGTTTTTCCAGCCTGATTACCTGGTTCTGCTCCACCTCTATACTGAATGATGCCTCTGCATATGCCGGTTCCTGTTTGATGCTTATCTCAGGAGATCTCTTTTCATCATCAGCATAAACATCTATTCTGGCCGCCTCAGCAATACTTATCCCCGATTGATTGGTTCTGACCAGCACCCAGATCAGGTTATCCCGGCCCCCTTGGGATACCGGTTCCAGGTGATGCTGGTCGAGCTGCCTGTATCGTTCCACACCCTCATTGATGATCGCCCCGTTAAGGCCGGTTTTTAAAACTATTGATCCGGAATAATTTAATGGACTTATGCTGTATGATATGGCAGCCATCTGAGGGTCTGCCATGCTTGCAATACGCTCGGACCTGATGAGTGTCTGCCGGCCATCTTTGTCTTCTATCGTAATCTCCTTACATAAGACGCCATTACGAAAATCAAGCCTCCGGCTGATGGTGAGAATCCGGTCCGTGTTCGGTTCAAACCACTTTCCCCCTTCGGGTTTAAATGTTACGGGCAGCCAGTTGGGACAATTAACAAAATCCTCATTCTCAATATCCCGTCCGGCTACCTTGGAAACACGCCTGTTATACAGACCGGCCATATAGGTGCCGGGGTAATTGAATGTACCGGCCCGGGTTTCTTCCATGGCCCCTCTTGTTCCGAAATACCCGTTACCGGTTGTCAGCAGGGCTTCCCTGCTCTTTTCCTTATCCGTATCATAATCATGAAAAGAGATGCTCCATTTCTCCCGCTCCAGTCCATGCACAAACCAGTCATTGATCCCAGCCAGTCCCCCAATTTCTTCCAGGTCCTCCACCACTATATCGGCCCCGTTGATCTTCAGTTCATGCTGGTTGCCTTCCCTGGCCACGCCCAGTGTCAGGCCAAAGCCACCCTTTCGTCCGGCCTGCACGCCGCTTACCGCATCTTCAACAACCACGGAACTTTCGTATTCAACGCCCAGGTTGTCACAGGCCGTAGTGAAAATATCGGGTTCCGGCTTCCCCTTCAAACCTATCTCTGCTGAAACGACCCCGTCTACACGAGTCTCAAAATATTCCATGAGTCCGGCAGTCTCAAGCACCTGTTCACAGTTCTTACTCGACGAAGCCACCCCTATCCTGATACCGGCTTTTTTCAGGTCTTTTATCAGCTGAACCGTGGAATCATACACCTCCACTCCGTCCCTTTCAAGTACGGAATTAAAGAACTCATTCTTTTTATTACCCAGTCCGCATACTGTTTCCTTATCCGGCGGATCGGAAGCATCCCCGAATGGTATATCAATCCCTCTTGATTCGAGAAAAGAAGCGACCCCCTTATAACGGGGCTTACCATCCACATAGGGAAGGTAATCTTCGACATGTGTAAACTCCCTGAAAGCTTCTCCATACTCCTTTTCACGGTAATGGAGATAATCATTAAACATTTCTTTCCATGAGGCTGAATGGACCAGGGCAGTTTTGGTAATCACCCCGTCAAGATCGAAAATTACTGCCTGAAAGAGGTACTTGTTCATGATAAGATTTTGATTATAGGATGAGGTAACTTATATTTATGCATACCGCTCAAAGATAGAAATTAATCGCTTTTTGATTAAATGAGTAAACTGATCATAATAAACCAGGAACTTCCTATCATTCTTACAAAAGATAATACCGGATTTATTATCAGGGAAAAAAGAGGGGGATTTGCTACCGGGCTCAACCGCTTCTTCCAGGAAGAACAATGCCTGTGGATTGGTAGTCCGCGGCTGGTAAAAGAAGAAGTAAATAAACCTGCCAGGACGGATGCACTGAAAATACTCGAAAAATACAACTGCCAGCCGGTATTTCTAAGCAAAAAAGAACAGGATCGCGGACTCGACGGCTTCAGTAACCGGACCATCTGGCCACTGTTCCATTATTTCACCCAGAATGCCCGCTATCTCGACCAGGACTGGGAAGGCTATGTGAGTTTGAACCGCAAATATGCAGACATGGCCCTTCAGCATTTATCCCGGGGTGATAAGATATGGATCCACGATTACCACCTGCTTCTGGTCCCGAAAATGATCCGGGATAAAAATCCGGATGTATCCATAGGCTTCTTCCTGCACATTTCTTTTCCTTCTTACGAAATCTTCAGGCTGCTGCCATGGCGCCAGCAGATACTTGAAGGCCTGCTGGCTGCGGACCTTGTGGGTTTCCATACTTATGATTATGAAAGGCACTTCATGAGCTGTGTCAGGCGCCTGTTAGGTTATGATTCAGTACTCAACACCATACAACTGGAAGAACGAATAATTAAAGTAGACTTTTTCCCCCTGGGCATCAATTACCAGAGATATTCAGACAAAGGGAAGCATATTCTCGATCACCTGGAAGAATCAACTGTACATAAACAACTTATGGACCAGCATATGATAGGTGAAGGAAAAAAACTGGTACTTTCAATTGACAGGCTGGATTATACAAAGGGGATATCACTGCGCCTGCTGGCCTTCGAACAGTTTTTCCAGGATAATCCACAGTACCTTGAAAAGGTGTCGCTTCTTCTGATCGTCATGCCTTCACGGGAATCAGTGGAACAGTATAAGAGCCTGAAACGTCAACTGGACGAGCAGGTCGGAAGGATCAACTCACAGTTCGGGACTATTAACTGGATGCCTATCTGGTATTTTTACAGGCAACTGGATGTCGATGAACTGACTGAATATTATGTGGCCGCTGATGTAGCCCTTATCACTCCCATCCGTGACGGGATGAACCTGATTGCCAAGGAATACCTGGCAACAAAATCTGATAAGACAGGAGTGCTGATACTGAGCGAAATGGCCGGGGCCTCAAAAGAAATGAGTGAGGCAATTATCGTAAACCCGAATAACAAGCAGGAGATCGCCAATGCCATCAAATCGGCCCTGGAGATACCGGTTGAGGAACAGGTCAGGATTAACCAGCCGCTTCACCAGAGACTGCAACGATATACGGATGAGAAATGGGCCAGGGATTTTCTGAACGGATTGGAAGCAGTAAAAAAGATGCAGGAAAGCAAGCTGACAAGGAAGATAACTACAGGCTTGTTCGAAAAGATCAGGGATAAATATCATGCCGGTGGTAAAAGGATTATATTCCTTGATTATGATGGTACTCTGACAGGTTTTCATAAGGACCCCCAGCAGGCGATGCCGGATAAAAAACTGTATAATCTCCTCAAAACGCTTACGAAGGACAAGCAGAACAAGATAGTGATCATCAGCGGCCGTGACAAGGAAACACTTGGAAAATGGTTCGGGAATGAGTGGAATATAGGGTTCATCGCCGAGCACGGGGTATGGAACAGGGAACCGGGCGGGGACTGGAACATGTTTGAGCAAATCGATAAAAAATGGATGGAGGCCGTTTTTCCAGCATTGGAATTCTATGTAGACCGTACCCCGCGCAGCTTCATCGAGGAAAAGAATTACAGCCTTGTATGGCATTACCGTAATGCGGATCCCGACCTTGGAATACAGCGGTCATGGGAACTGAAAGATGAGCTGACAAGCCTGGCCTCCAATCTCAACCTCGAGATCATGGACGGTGATAAGGTTATAGAGATAAAGAACTCCGGTATTAACAAAGGCCGGGCGGCTTCGATTAAAATGGGCAATGATGCCTTTGATTTCATCATGGCAGTGGGAGATGACTGGACAGATGAATACACTTTTGAAGCCATGCCCAAAGGGGCTGTAACCATAAAGGTAGGTACCAGGACCACCCGGGCGGACTATTATGTAGAGTCTGTCAGGGATGTTAGGGATCTGCTTGGCAGGCTCACCCGCAAAGGATAAAATCCTGATAATCTTTTTACCGGATGGAAAGATTTACCCGGGACCTTCAATACTACAAGTTTTGTGCATACGGCTTCTTTAAAAACCTGCGCTTTTTTGAGCCATTTATAATCCTTTTTTTCCTGGAAACCGGGCTCAGTTACATGCAGATAGGCGTTGTCTATACGGTGAGGGAGATCACGAGGAATATTTTTGAGATACCTGCAGGGGTATTTGCCGATGCAATCGGAAGGCGGATAACAATGATATGTTCCTTCGCTCTTTACATCCTCTCCTTTTTGCTGTATTTTCTTTCGGGGGATATGTCGCTGATAATCGTGGCCACCCTGATTTTTGCCCTGGGGGATGCTTTCAGGACAGGCACCCATAAAGCCATGATCTTCGACTATCTTGATATGAAGGGATGGACCGGTCAGAAGGTCCATTATTACGGGCATACCAGGTCATGGTCCCAGCTCGGTTCAGCCGTTTCCTCCCTGGCTGCCGCCGCACTGGTATTCATTACGGGCCGGTATCAGCTGATCTTCCTGTTTTCTGCCATACCGTACCTCTTTGGGTTGCTGCTAATGATCTCTTATCCTGCTTATCTTGACGGGAACATTATCCGGGGAGGTGTTGGCGGCATAGGGCGGCGAAGCCGAAAGATCCTTCTTGAAACATTAGCCTCCCTTAAAAGCAGGACTGTTTTCAGAGGTATAATCAATGTGGCATCGTACAGCGGATATTACCATGCCGTCAAGGATTATATACAGCCTGTGATCGCTAGTTTTGCACTGGCCGTTCCGTTTATTCCGGGACTGGCTGATGAGAAACGGGCTGCTATAATGATTGGCCTGATTTATTTCATAATATATATCCTTTCTTCACGGGTCTCAAGCCAGTCTGGATTTTTTGCAGACCGTTTCGAATTCCTGGGCCGCCCCCTGAACATCAGCCTCATTGTTGGCTTGTTATTTGGTCTACTGGCCGGTGCGGCATTTATTGCCGGTATCTACTGGCTGGCCATCATATTATTTGTAGGGATCTACCTGGTAGAGAACCTGAGGATGCCGGTGGGCGTATCCTGGTTTTCCGAAAACCTGAACAAGGACATCCTGGCCACGGCCCTGTCGACAGAATCTCAGGGAAAGACTCTTTTTACAGCGCTAATTGCTATTATTCTTGGTTTCGTGGCAGACAGGTATGACGTCGGGGTGGCATTTGTTGCTGCAAGTGGTTTGTTGCTGGTCCTTTCTCCGCTCTTTGCAATTAAAAGGAGCTAGTCATCGGATCGATTCACCGGATCGATTCACCGGATTGTCAGCTGGATAATTTTTAAGGTCATGACGATCCTTCCCCTTTTCCTCTTTCCCGAAGGCTTTGCTCTCTATTCAACATTTCCCTCTGCTTGTTGATCTCTTGTTTCAGAACTTTTTCATCTGGCAGATACAACTTGTACCTTGAGGCAAAAATCTGTTTACTCTCATGCAGGACACTGTATTTTACTATTATAGTATCCTTTTCTGTACATAGTATCAGGCCAATGGTCGGATTGTCATCTGCCTGTCTAACCTGATCCTCAAAATACCTTACATAAAAATCCATTTGTCCAATGTCCTGGTGGCTGAGTTTATCCGTTTTTATGTCGATAAGCAGAAAGCATTTAAGGATATAATTGTAAAATACCAGGTCAACAAAAAAATGATTTCCTTCAGATGAAATTCGGTACTGCCTGCTTACAAATGAGAATCCTTTACCCAGTTCAAGTAGAAATTCCTGCAACTTATCGATGAGTGCCTGTTCAAGTTCTCTTTCATAATAATCAGTGTTTGCTTTCAGATCCAGGAACTCAAGCACATATGGGTCTTTTATAATATGTAATGGTTGCATTTCTTCCTTTCTAACTTCTGCTTCCTTTTTCAACAATGGACGACCCTCCTTTTTGGTCATCAGCATACGCTCAAAATACAGGCTGTTTACCTGACGTTCCAGCTGACGGGTACTCCAGTTGCCTTCTATTGATTCCTGTAGATAAAATTCACGAGCAGTATCCTTTTCAACACGCATTAGTATTCGGTAATGTGTCCATGTTAATTCTCGACGCAGTGCGTCGAGAATTGGAAATGTCTTGTAAAATTTGACCATATGCCACAAGTTGGTTTTATCAAAACCTTTGCCAAATTCTAATGTTAGTTTAAAAGATAAAGTTTCAATTAAAAGCTTTCCATAGTTTGCCCGTTCACTGCCTTTTTGTTCTTCCTCAACAATGATACAACCTATATTCCAGTAAGCAATTACCATCTCTGAGTTGGCCGTTCGATAAACACTGTTTCGCGCGGTTTCCAGAGTCTTTTTTATCCTTGAATAAAGGTTTTCAAATGGATGCGATGGGGATTGAGTCATAATAAATATTTTAAACCAGTTCTTCCATTTCCTCTTTATGCTTCAATCTGCATATTATCATCCAACTGTCAGATATTCCAAGTAACAAATTGCCTATCTGATCTGATAATCTGCGACTTATAGAGGTCATTAAAAAATTGCAGAAAATAGTGTGATGCTGGTCCATAAAGGTTCATCGGATGGATCGATCGGATCGGTTCACCGGATTGTCAGCTGGATAATTTTTAAGGTCATGACGATCCTTCCCCTTTTCCTTTTTCCCGAAGGCTTTGCTCTCTATTCAACATTTCCCTCTGCTTGTTGATCTCTTGTTTCAGAACTTTTTCATCCGGCAGATACAACTTGTACCTGGAGGCAAAAATCTGTTTACTCTCGTGCAGGACACTGTATTTTACAATTATATTATCCTTCTCAGTACATAATATCAGGCCAATGGTCGGATTGTCATCTGCCTGTTTAACCTGGTCCTCAAAAAACCTTACATAAAAATCCATTTGCCCGATGTCCTGGTGGCTGAGTTTGTCCGTTTTCAGATCGATAAGCAGAAAACATTTAAGGATATAATTAAAAATACCAGGTCAACAAAAAAATAATTTCCTTCGGAAGAAATTCGGTGCTGCCTGCTTACAAATGAGAATCCTTTACCCAGTTCAAGTAGAAACTCCTGCAACTTATCGATGAGTGCCTGTTCCAATTCTATTTCATAAAAATCAGTATTTGCTTTCAGGTCCAAGAACTCCAACACATAAGGGTCCTTGATAATGTGGGAGGATTGCATTTCTTCTTTTTTATCGTCTACTTCCTTTTTAACTGATGAACGACCTTTTTTTCTGGTCATCAGTATGCGTTCAAAATAAAGACTGTTAACCTGGCGTTCCAATTGACGGGTACTCCAATTGCTTTCTATTGCTTCCTGAAGATAAAAGTTGCGGACCTCAGGTTTTTCAACCTTAAGAAGTATCCTGTAATGAGTCCAGGATAATTGTGAACGCAGCGCGTTCACATTATGGAAGGTTTGATAAAACTGCCTCATATAAGACAGGTTACGCTTATCAAAACCCTTTCCATAATAATTTGTTAACTTATCAGATAGGTTTTCTATCAGGTATTTGCCATATTCTGCCCTGGACTCTCCTTTTTGTTCTTCTTCAATAATAGCTTTCCCAATTTGCCAGTATGTTATTACCACGGTGAAGTTTACTTCCTTGTATGCACTGGCCCTTGCAGATTCAATAATCTCTTGGATTGTGCCAAAAAAGTTTTCAAATGAATGCGATAATGATCGAGTCATCAATGATTATTTTAGACCAGCTCATTCGTTTTCCCTTTATGATACAATCTGCATAATATCATACAACTGTCAGATATTTCAGGTAATAAATTACATAAATAACCTGAAATTCAATGATTTATAGAGATAGTTAAAAATTGCAGAAAATAGTGAGATGCTGGTCCATAATGGTTCATCGGATCGATTCATCGGATCAGTTCATCGGATCGATTCATCGGATCGGTTCATCGGATGGATTATTTTACTGGTTCAGGTATTCTTCTGTAGAGAGTATTTTTGCGTAGGACCGGAGTGTGATGAGGGTTGAGAGGTGCACGTCGCGGGCCTTTACCACCTCATCCCCGAATTTCAGGTCTTTGGTGGCACAGGCATCGTGGATCAGGATGCAATCGTACCCCAGGTCCCTTGCAGCGCGGGTAGCCGCTTCCACACACATATGGGTCATCATTCCGGCAATGACGAGGGTAGTAATTTCTGTTCCCTTAAGGTAATCCAGCAGTTCTGTTTCCCTGAAGCAGGAAACATTCTCCTTGACTATGATTTTTTCCCCTTCAACCGGAGATACGAATTCGTGTATCTCTCCCCCACCCTTGTGCATAACATGGATGACCGGCATGTTCTTTTCCCGGAATTGTTCCAGCAGTTCTCCGGCTTTCATACTGGCTTCAATATTACCTTCGAGGGGAGATTTCGACTCATTAAAATAGAACTCCTGAATGTCGATCAGCAACAGGGTGGTGTCTCCTTGCTGTCCTGATACGATAAGCGCAAGCAGGGAAACAATGACAGCGAAAATGGATTTTTCCATTTACTATAATTTACCCGCCGGTTGATTTATCCGGCGGATAAATATACTACTATTCCACGACCAGACGGTCATTTAACTCTCTGAGTACTTCATATTCGACCCTCCGCACAGCGTTCTGGTACCTGGTGAGACAGCCGGCTGATTGGATTAGGGGTCCGGAGAAATAATACTCTGCCCAATTATCTGCATCATCGGGAGGGAATGACAGATCCAGCTGTTCGTCAATATACTCCTTCAGGGTCTTACTGGAGCTCACCGAAAGGGCGGTATTGACATACAATTCGAGTATATCCAGTAGTTCAAATGCTTTACCTCCGTGGCCTTCCGGTCCTATCATAACTATTTCCGACGGGGCTTGGGCATCAATCGCCAGTACATTGTCAAAATCGATCCGGCCGTCTGGTTGTATAGCCGCCTGGTTCTCCTTAGCGGCCATAAGTACCATATCCTGTTTGGCTTTTTGCATAAACATACACATCCTGTCAGCCTCTTCACTGATTTCTTGCATGCTGTTCAGGATCTCTCCTTCTCCGTTGAGCATTGCCTCGGATACCAGCACATCATTCCGGGCGTCTAAAAAGGCTGCATTGCTGGCAAGACTTTTTTCCATGCGAACATATTCGTGAAGAATAACTTTAGATGGAGCCCTCACTAAGGCACTGAGAAACACTGCGATAAGCGATGCGATCAGGATAATGGAGAAAAAGTTATTTATCCTGTTTCCCTGCTGCTTCAAAATGCTTAGCACCAGCAAGGGCAGAAATAATACGGCCACGGACAACCATGATACAATAATAACCCACCCGGCGCCTGGCCAGTGCATTATCTTGAAGAGTGCCCCGAAGATAAACAGCCCCCCGGCAATCACTCCCATAATATAAGGTCCCTTGTTCAAGGGTTTATTATTCCTGCGTGCTTCACGGATCTTTAACACGGCAAACATGGGTAAAAAGACGGCCGCCAGGCCGAACAACCCCAGGCTGATGCATACGCCACCTCCTGCAAAGTGCATAATTTTCAGCATGGCCCCGATAATCGTGAGCATGCCTGCTATCATTCCCGTCAGGTAGAGTCCCATGGGTACGACATCATCCTGCCGGCGGGTATCCCTGATCCTTACCATAACAAAAACCGGGAGGAACAGTACTCCTGAAGTAAACAGGGCCAGTGTAATTATTAATCCCCCGCCCATCCAGTGCATCATTTTGAATATAATTCCAAGGACTACAATTATGGGGACAGCTATCCCCAGTACATACATTAATTTTTTCATGATTCGGTACTTTTTACTGATTAAATAAAGGGTCTCGTCCTGGATCTGCCTGATGCGTTTTTTCCCAAGTATGTTTTTAACTTTTTTGTACGCTTCGTTGAAAGTCAGGCCTTTCTCCATTTCTGCTTCAATATCGCAGCAGATATGGTCCAGGAGCTCATCTTTCAGCAGGGTATAGGTCAGACCCTGCTGATCGATGTCACTGGAGATCTTTTCGATCTCCTTTTCCGTCAACTCAAGCATAATTGAGGTTGAGTCCGGGTGAAGGTTTCAGCAGTTTTTTCATGATCCTTACAAATTCTGCAAATTCCTCCAACTTATCCCTGGATGTCCTGTCGCCTTCAGGGGTAAGACGGTAATACTTTCTTACCCTCTTACCAATGTTATATTCTTCG
>CAZILN010000349.1:0-3009 GCA_964540005.1 uncultured Bacteroidaceae bacterium
CACCCTGAGACTGTGAGCAGGATTTGCTGTTGCTGCCCTGTATGACTGGTAACTGACAGTTATCAGCGCTATCAGAAGTATAAAAAGTGCAACCATCAGCAGTGTAAGAAAATACAAACCTATGCTGAATCCTATATGATATGCAAAATTCTGCAGCCATCTGTATATGCCGAAATAGGCAGGCACAGATATCAGTGTAGCAATCCCCATCAGGCTAAGGGTCTCCCTGGAAAGCATCAATATAATTCTGTTTACTGATGATCCCATTGTCTTGCGGATCCCTATCTCTTTTGTCCGCTGGGAAGTACTGTATGAGATCAGTCCAAGCAGGCCCAGGCAGGAAATGAAAATAGAAAGTATCGAGAAAACCACAAGTATCTGGGCCGTACGCCTTTCCTGTTCAAACAACTTATTGAATTCATCATTCATCCAGACATACTCAAAGGGAAAATCCGTACCGAATTCATCCCATATTCGCTGGATATAATCCACTGTCTCTGGTACATCACCCTCCCCTAACCTGGCTAATATATAGCCTCCATAGTTACCGCGCATGAAATGAATGATAATAGGGTGAATATCCTCCCTCATTGACTCATAATGGAAATCCTTTACTATCCCGATAATAGGCAAATATATATCCTCCCCTTCCTGCGAGTTATCGGGCAGTAAAAACCTTGTGTTCAAAGGATCTGTCAGGGCCAGGACTTTAACTGCTGATTCATTGATCACAACACCGAATGAATCGGTTGGCAGCTCCCGTTTGAAGAACCTTCCCTCAACCAGTTCGAGGCCCAGTGCTTCTTCAATATCATAACTGCTGTAGGATGTCATCAGCAAAAGAGTATTGCTGAGATCCTGTCCTTCAAGCCAGTGTGCATTGTTCCAGTATTTTGTCGAAGGGAAATGTGTGGAATTCGCCACACCAATAATATTTGAATGCTGCCTCAGTTCCTGCTTGAATGCATCTATCCTGTCCCCTATGGCATCAGCCCTGTGAATGACCAGGATATTATCTTTGTCAAAACCCAGGTCTTTATTCTGCATAAAGTTTAACTGCCTCCCGGTAATTGAGGTCCCCAGAAGGATCACTATGGTGACCGTAAACTGCAAAACCACAAGCAGGTTCCTGAGAAGGCTTCTGCTTGAACCTGCCTGTAATTCTGATTTGAGTACAGATACCGGTTTAAAGGATGCCAGGATAAAAGCAGGATAGATCCCGGCAATCACACCGACAAAAATAGCCAGCAGGATAAGAAATGGAATAATATAGCCATTGCTGAAGATGCTGAAAACCAGGTCGAGCCGGATCAGGTTATTATAAGCTGGCAATAAAAGGTAAACCAGCACAACGGCAATCACAAGGGAAAACAAGCTGAGAAATATTGACTCTGTGAGAAACTGGTAGACCAGCAGAGATCGGTGAGATCCCACTACCTTTCGCAGGCCGACTTCCCTGGCCCGTGTTGTGGCCCGTGCCGTTGCCAGGTTCATAAAGTTTATACAGGCAATCACCAGTATCAGTATCGCTATGACCAGAAAAATATAAACATAAACAGGATTTCCGCCCGCTTCAATCTCGTACTGGAGATTTGAATGCAGGTGAATATCTGTAACAGGCTGTAAAAAATAACCAAATGCGTTCCCAGCTCTTTCGAATTCTTCCAGGTCAATCCCTATAAACTGTTCCAGCAAGGGACCAACATACTTAATAACCATCTCCCTCATCCGGTCAGTGAACTCCTGGGTGTCGGTCCCGGGAGCCAGCACTACGTAGGTATAGTAATTATGGTTGAGCCAGTTGTCATTACTGGTGGTGCCAAGGGTATTTAATGAGCCCAACATGTCAAAATGAAAATGGGAGTTGACCGGGACATTCTCCATCACCCCTGTTATCTCGAACAGGGCGGTGTCCTGCTCGACCCTGACGGTCTTCCCGATGGGATCTTCATCCCCGAAATACTTGCGGGCGTAATCTTCCGTCAATACAAGGCTCCTGGGCCGTGTTAACACTTTTCCAGGATCACCCTGCAGCAGCTTGAAACTGAATACATCAAAAAAGCTGGAATCCACAAATATAAAATCCCGCTCTGTCTCGTGGAATTTCTTCTCACCGGTGCGTACCAGCTTATCCCCGTAATTATATAAGCGGCAGGCTGTTTCCACTTCAGGATAATCATCCAGCAGGGCCTGCATCATGGGCTGGGCCGTGACAGCCTGGTTCAGCTCATTACCTGGCATCTGTCCGCGTACACTTACCCTGTAGATCTGTTCTGCCTTCTCATGGAACCGATCATAGCTCAGTTCATTGATCACATACAGGAAGATAAAAATACTGGACGCCAGTCCAATTGCCAGTCCCAGTATATTTATAAAAGTGTAGCCGAATTGCCTGATAAGGTTCCGGAATGCCAGTTTGATAATATTTTGCAGCATGCTTATCTGGTTTCTGTGATAGGAGTATCCTCATATTATGACGACAACAAGATTGTTAAGTTACAAAACAGGCAATGAAATATTCACCGAATGTGAAAATTTTCATAACTTAATTGATAAATCCAATTCAGATCCTGTTGTGAGAGATCGCTTATACAGGGATACCATTGAAAAATTCCTTTTATTTGAATAAAAAACAAAGCAATGATATACTCCGTTACATTAAATCCGGCCCTTGACCGCAACTTATTCGTTGAGAAAATAAAGTATGATGACTCAAACCGAATCCTGAAGGAAGAAAGATTTGCCGGGGGAAAGGGCATCGACGTATCCCGGGTCCTCACTACCCTCGGGATCAGGAATAAAGCCCTGGGATTTGTGGGAGGTTTTGACGGGGAAGAACTGGAAGGCCGCCTGCTAAATGAAGGGATCGCCTGTGATTTTACCAGGATATCGGGTGAAACTCGAACCAATATTATCATCAATGATACAGAAAATGAGAGCCAGACCATATTCAGTGCAACCGGTCCGGAAATCAAGCCTTATGAGCTGATGCAGTTTATTCACCTTGTG
>CAZILN010000350.1:0-3868 GCA_964540005.1 uncultured Bacteroidaceae bacterium
TTGTCTGTCCCGAGTGTAAGGGAGCCCGCCTGCACCGGGAGGCGCTTCATTACAGGATTGATAACCGGAACATTTCCGATCTGGCAAGGATGGATATTGGTGAATTATTTAACTGGTTCACGGGTATAGAAAAGAAACTGAGCACACGCCAGAGGGCCATAGGCAAGGAGATCTTCAAGGAACTGAGAACGAGGACCAGCTTCCTGCTTGATGTGGGACTCGATTACCTGTCCCTCGACCGGACCTCAAAGAGCCTGTCGGGGGGTGAGAGCCAGCGGATCAGGCTGGCTACCCAGATCGGATCACAGCTGGTGAATGTATTATATATCCTTGATGAACCCAGTATCGGCCTGCATCAGAAAGACAACCTCAAACTCATATCTGCCCTTAAAAACCTGCGCGATGCGGGCAATTCGATTATAGTGGTGGAACACGACCGGGAGATGATCATGTCTGCCGACCACATCATAGATATGGGTCCGGGTGCCGGCCGCCATGGTGGTGAAATTGTTGCCGCCGGTACAGCCGGACAACTGCTTAAATATAAGACCCTGACTGCCAGCTACCTGAACCATGAACGAAGGATACCTGTTCCTGAACAGCGAAGAAAGGGAAATGGAAAGAAACTGGTGCTCCTGGGTGCCGGGGGTAATAACCTGAAAAATATTGATGTAGTATTCCCACTGGGCTTATTCATATGCATTACCGGGGTATCCGGCAGCGGTAAATCAAGCCTTGTGAATGACACCCTTCATCCCATCCTCAGTGCCAGGTTTTACCGTTCCCTGAAAGAACCGCTGAAATACAGCTCACTGGAGGGAATGGAAGATGTGGATAAGGTCATTGAGGTCAACCAGGCACCCCTGGGTCGTACCCCGAGATCCAATCCCATCACATACACCAATGTGTTCGGAGACATCCGTAAGTTATTTGAACAAACCCCGGAAGCCAGGATCAGGGGGTATAAGGCAGGAAGGTTTTCCTTCAATGTGGCCGGGGGCCGTTGTGAGGAATGTAAGGGAGCCGGCGTCCAGACCATAGAGATGAATTTTTTGCCAGATGTTTATATTCAGTGCAAAACCTGTAAGGGGACCCGGTATAACCGTGAGACCCGGGAGGTGAAGTATAAGGGCCATTCTATTGCAGATGTACTGTATTTCACCATAAACCAGGCTGTTGAGTTTTTCGGTAATATCCCTTCCATTGCTAAAAAACTGAAGACAATGCAGGAAGTAGGACTGGGATATATTAACCTCGGGCAGCCATCCACCACACTCTCGGGCGGGGAGTCACAGCGCGTAAAACTGGCAGCCGAACTGGCCAGGAAGGATACCGGGAGAACACTGTATATCCTTGATGAACCGACTACGGGACTTCATTTTGAAGACATCAGGGTGCTGCTTGAAGTATTGAACAAGCTTGTTGATAAAGGAAACACGGTAATTGTGATCGAACATAATATGGAAGTTATAAAAGTAGCTGACTACATCATTGACCTGGGTGAAGGGGGAGGCATGGCCGGCGGTGAAGTTATGTGCCAGGGGACGCCTGAACAGGTGGCTGCCTGCGATAAAAGCCATACAGCAACATTTCTGAAGCGGGAACTCTGAAACCCCTATCATTGATGCATCATCAGAACATTATCAAAGACAAAAGACAATGATTATATTATCAAGCATTATCGTATGAACACAAAACTGATCTCATCGTTTGTACTGCTCCTTATCCTCCTGTTCCCTTCTTCAAACATAAGTGATGACAGGGCACTTCATGAAAATTACCTGCAAAGCATTTACCATAACTACGAACAGGAAAGGGGTAAGGGAAGGCTGAGATTTGAAAATCCTGAACTGGCCGCTATGCGGGATTATATCATGACAATGGATCCTGTCACCCGGGAGATACCGTCAAAAACCCTGCTGGAGTCCTTTAAACATGCGAAAAACCTTGCCCGGCAGCAGAAACTCAAATCTGAAGCTTCCCTGCACTACCAATGGGAAGAGATCCCTTCTACGAAAGGGGGACGGACAAGGGCCGTAATGTATGATCCCAATGACCCGGACTATAAAAAGGTCTGGGCGGGTGCAGTGACCGGGGGACTCTGGTACAATAATGATCTTGCATCGGGTGGCAACTGGCAGCCGGTGGATGATTTCTGGCCATCCCTCTCTATCAGCTGTATAACCTATGATCCCGGTGATACTGATAAGTTCTATGTCGGGACGGGCGAGGGCCAGACGGCAGTCATAATTTACCGTGAATCTTCGGGGAAAGGGTCGGGTATATGGAGATCCCCGGACGGAGGGGACAGCTGGGAACTACTGGAATCTACAAGCGATTTCGTGTATGTAACCGATATTGCCGTCAGGCAGGAAGCAGGCGGCAGTGTTATTTATGCTGCAGTCGTATCAGGAAAATATAAAGGCCTTACCCATACTTCTGAGCCTAGCGACGGCCTGTACAGGTCAATCGATGACGGGGAAACCTGGACCCAGGTACTGCCTGATATACCGGTAACCGGGAACCCCTATGCACCCGCAGATATTGAATTGGGGGCAAATGGCAGGATCTATGTGGGCACCATGAGGAATGTTGACCTGGAGGGTGGCGGAACCATCCTGTATTCGGATGACGGTATTGACTGGTCAGTGATCGACGAGTTTGTACCTGTTATCAGGAACCGCAGGGATTATAACATTCCCGGGCGGGTAATCCTGGCAGCAGCCCCGTCCAGTGCAAGGCGGGTTTATGCCATCATGGGAGGAGGCCTTCCGGAGTATGGTTTCGTATATTCCAACGCGGTGCTGATGCTGCGCTCGGATGATTATGGGGAGACCTGGAGCCGGATCTCCATGCCGGATGAAGGTGGTGGCTGGGCGTACCTGGCCTGGCACGCACTGACAGCTGCAGTCGATCCCAATGATCCCGATTGTTTATGGATAGGCGGACTGGACCTGTACAGATCCAAAGAAAAAGGGGAGGCCTGGTTCCAGATGTCTCTCTGGTGGAATTACGGGCCATATTACGAGCCTGGTTACCCTCCTTATGTGCATGCCGATCAGCATGCCATTAAATTCAGGCCGGGTTCATCGGATGAGTTATTGGTAGCCAATGACGGAGGTGTATTTATTACAAAGAATGCCAGGCTGATACGGCCTTCTTTCTTTGAGTCGAATAATGATTACAACACCCTGCAGTACTATACCTGTTTTTTGTATCCACAGCGTAACATAAGATATTTTTTAGGAGGGGCACAGGATAACGGGACCTTCCGGACTACCACGGTGACCGACTGGAGCAGCCATGTTTCAGGTGGGGATGGTACCTACTGCTTTATTGACAGGGACCAGTTGAATTACCAGATCAGCGGTTCACAGTTCAACACCCTGTATTTTTCATCAGATGGCCAGCACAGTGAAGTGGAAGGATTTAACTATGAGGGAGGGATATTTATCAATCCAATGGACTATGATCATGTTAATAATACCATTTATGCCAATGGACAGGAGTTCAGTGGCAATTTTATGGACACATACCTGAAAGTAACGGGCATACCCCATAATCCTGCCGAAACATTTATCTACGCAGGAACCGGTTCGCAAGTGCCCTTCTCGGCCGTGAAGTTATCTCCCCGCTTTAAGGATGGGAATACCAGGCTGTTTTTGGGATCACAATCAGGTAAGCTTTTCAGAATTGACCGGGCACAGGACAATCCCCTGGCATCTGAGATCGGATCATACTATTTTCCCGTGGGTAATATTTCCTGTATTGAGCTGGGGAAAACAGACGATGAGATCCTGGTTACTTTTTCAAATTATAAGGTTCAATCGGTCTGGCTAAGCATGAATGGAGGAACCACCTGGGCGGA
>CAZILN010000351.1:0-12320 GCA_964540005.1 uncultured Bacteroidaceae bacterium
GATTTCAGGATATATTGAAACCGATCGGGTCAATACCTTAATCCGATCTGGTCGAGTCCGGACCGGATCTCGGGACAGGACATAAACAGGTCCCATAACAAGCCGGTGCGGTAATTCTCTATCATTGCCACTATGGGGCCCTGGTCGATGGCGAGATAGGAATCGGCCCACCATCCTTCTGTTACATTGAAGGCGTCATAGAAACCATATTCTCCCCAGAGCCTGTCTCCCAGGATGTAATAAAAATGACGGATGGCATCCATGGAATATTCAGGGGTATAAGGAAGGGAGGATATGGCGGCAGTAGGTGTGATGACCCCCAGGTCATTGGTAGGTGAATGGGCGCTGTATCCTGTATGATTATCGCTGGCCGTCAGGCCCCAGCAATCCGCACTGTACCCGATATAATCTGCAGGGTTATCAATGCAATAGGCCCTGTTGATCAGGCTGTGACTGACGTTCTGTTCCCAGTGGGTAACATAGGAGTCTTCCAGCTTTCTTGGATCGAGTCCGAGGTAGGAGTAATGAGTGAAAAAAAGCGGTCCTCCATATGGACTGCCAAGCGGCAGGTTAATGCCGTAATAATCATTCCCGTTTACGATGCTGCCGTTTCTCATATATCCGGAATAGTACAGTTCCGGATCTATGGCATGGGTAGGTGAGGAGGCAGCAAGGATATATACAATCAGGGTTTCGTTAATGCCCTGTATTCTCAGGTTCATGTCCCAGTTATAGTTCGGCGACCAGTGCCAGTACAACACCTCTTCCCCCCTGGTATACCAGTCCCATTCGACACCCTGCCAGAGGAGGTTGATCCTGTCTCTAAGGTCCTTTTCAGCCGCTACCGTTGAATCGAGGTACTGCCGGAAAGTAAGGAGTCCCTGGACCATAAAAGCCGTTTCAACCAGGTCCCCGCCGTCGTCCTTAAGGCTGAAAGGATGTACCTCCCCTGTGGAGCCATACAGCCAGTGTGGCCAGGCACCATAAAAACGGTCAGAGGTCTCAAGGAAAGCAACTATTTTTTCCATCTGGCCGAGGCCCTGGTCCCTGCTTATGAAGCCCCTTTCCATGCCGACGATAAGCGCCATGACACCGAATCCTCCCCCTCCGCTGGTCACTATGTCGCCCGAGGTATTTCTTTCCCGTGCCAGCCCGCAATCGGGGTGGGCAAAGTCATAGAAATATTTGAAGGTTTGTTCCTGGATTAGTTCCAGTAATTCATCGTCAGTGATCAACAGGAATTTCGGTGTTGAATCAAGCCTGGTATAAAAATGATTCGAGAAACCCGAAAAGGCCGATCCGTTATTTGCTTTCAGGCTGCTTGATATGGTAAAAAAATACCTCCTGTAATCATCCAGGGGATCATAAGTTGAAACACTTAATGTTCTGTTGTCCGCTGAAAGCTTAAGATCCAGGACCGGATTGCCTGAGAGGACAATAAAGGATTTATAATTATCAGGATCCAGGGAATCTGAGAATTCAACTTCAACTGTAAGCTGCTGGTAATCGACATCGCGTAAGGGCTCTGACTGTGAAAAATCCCTGTCATTGATTGTAATATTAAGGATCTGCATATATCCCTGTACGGTCCGGAAATAGTATTCCACACCGGGAAAAGATTCACCGTTTATTCCTTTCAGTCCGGATAAAAGGCCAAGTGTATAATCTGTTAGATGCTCAAGAGGATTAGCCGGGGTGATGATTATGGTCATGAGATCCGCTTCATAGCTGATATTTATTGTACCCGGACCGCCCTGTTCTGTCATCAGGACAATATTATTGCTTACCGTAGATGTATCCAGTATATTGTTGAACCTGATGTAAATGCTCTCATCAACCGGGATGTCCTTCAGGGTATCTCCCGGTATGAGGGTAATAGTCCCTGCCTTCACCGATACCAGCTGCAGGAGTACTCCATCACCATTTTCCGGCTCGTTCCGCTCGCAGGAACCCAGGAAAAGAGTGAACCCCAGGGAAAGAATCATACCTTGAGAAAGAAGGAAACCCCGGACGAGGGAAATATGAAGCAGATTTTTACTCATTTAGCATGAAAATAGTATCATGGACGTTTCACTAATATAGAAAAAAGAGAGGATTTCCCCGCGGGGAAATCCTCCTGAAAATTAACTAACCAGCTCCCTACTTACCACTTTCTGATGTGTACATATTGTATACTTCACCCCCCGAAAGGGCCGTGTGGAATATCCTTACATCATCCAGCAGGCCTTTGAAATGATTGGCCGTGGGCAGATCATAGTTACCCCAGGTTTCTGTTCCATATAACGTACCTCCCCGTGATTGAATAAAACCGAATGCCAGTTCATTGACCACGTCCGGGGTACTTCCGCCATATTTCAGCCCGACCACTCCATACTCGGCTTCTCCTACGGGCCAGAGGTCAAAGTTAATACTCTTCATTTTCTCACCGTTATAATACAGGATTGCTCTCCTGTCTTCCGAATCAAAAGTATAGGCAACATGCAGCCAGGTGTCCTTCAGCATGGACTGCATTTGTGTGGCATTCACGCTTTTGGCGAAATCCCAGGCCGCGTGACCTCCGGTTGAATTATCCGTGGCAAGGGAAGGGAACCACATGTCTTCCGCAGTTGTTGCCCCGTCTGCCACTTCGTACTGTATGGCGAACTTGGCACCGTCATACCCCCCATAAATCTCATACTGAATGCCGTAATGCGCACCCAGTCCCAGCACAAAATGCCCGGTCGGATTACCGGTTTCATTCAAATGGTCTGAATTGGTTTTTACCCAGAAACTAATGGTAAAGTCAGCAGTGTTGATCAGCTGGTCGCCGTTCGGGATCTCGATGATGCTGGTGTTCCCGTCGAAACTGGCAGCCATCCCGGCTGCCTCGTTGCGTGATGATTCATAAGTAATTGCCACCACTCCTGTAACCAGTGGATCGTATGATCCTATCACGTCATCAGGTGAATTCTCGAAGGTCCAGTGGGCAATGACACCGGCCGGCACAAAGGTCCCGTCAGTAGTGAAGGTCCTGATAAATGAGGTCAGTGCCTTACCGTCGGTTGACAGTATACTATCGTTGAAGCTCAGCTCGTAAAGTGTCCCGCTTCCCAGGGTCTCATCGGGAGTAATAGTAATAGTGGCACCTGATACGGCAATTGTAATGGCAACGTCTGCATCGTCATAGTCCCTGGTCATAGTGATGTTGCCGGTAGTGGCCGTACTTGCATCCACATCAGCTGTGAAGGTGGCTACAATGGTCGGATCGGTCGAAACATCCGTAGGAGGGTAGATCCCATTCAGATCATTGTCACCGGCCATAAGGCTGACGAGTTCCATATCGACAGGATCCTCATCTTTATCGCAGCCGGTAAACACGACAGCAAATGCCAGCGAAAGTAAAAGTACATTTAATAGAACAAGTTGTTTTTTCATAATAAAAAGAATTAATAGTTAAACATTAAAAATTATTGCCAATTTAAATTTTGTTCAAGTGTTCCCTGTGAGAGGTCAATTTCATTCTGAGGGATGGGCAGCAGTTCATGCTTGCCTGCTTCGAATCCCAGGGGACCAAAAATTTCCGGTCCTTTACCCATTCTTACCACATCCCAGTACCTGTGGCCTTCGAGGGCCAGTTCATGCCTTCTTTCTTCAAGGATGATATCCCGCAGGAGGTTCTTGTTTGTTTCGGTGATGTCAGGAAGAATGGTATTATTACCCTGCCGTGCCCGTTCCCTGACCATATTCAGGTAATCAAGGGCCTCGGAGGGCTTGTCATTTTCATTGAGTGCCTCGGCGGCCATTAGCAGCACATCTGCATAGCGGATCAGCCTGCGGTTGTGTCCCCACTGCGTAATCGTCGTGGTTCCGGGTATCCAGACCTTCTGGTTATAGCATTCGATTTCAATTACGTTCCCCAGGTCGTCTTTTGTTTCATCGGGGGTGGTTCCGTCTCCCCTGATCTCGACACCATCCAGTACCTCTCCCAGGTAAATGACGGTGGCATCCAGCCTGGGATCATTTGCCTCAAAGGAATTCTGCAGATCCAGGGAAGGCCTGTTGAAGCCCCATCCCCGGTTCGGGGTACCCCTGACTCCCTGGGTATTGGCGTATTGGCTACCGGCACTTTCTCCTCCTTCAACTTCCATAGCACCGATCTCGAATACCGATTCTATCCCATGCTCCCCGTTCCGGTTGTTGGCGTCCTCGAACAGGGGCTCCAGTCCATACTGTCCATCAGCTGAAGATATCACCTCAAGGGCATAGCTTTCCGCATTCTGGAAATCCTGCTGAAACAAATACACCTTTGCCAGCAGAGCCTTTGCAGCTCCCCTGGTGGCCCTGCCCAGGTCTTCTGAAGCCAGGGTGCTTTTTTCCTGTAAATAGTCTGCAGCGAATATGAGATCCTCTTCAATCAGATCATATACTTCATCCGGGGAGGCTTTTACCATGTTTTTCTCAGGGGTGGTTGTGGTTACCAGGGGGACGCCGCCCCATGCCCTGACCAGGTCAAAATACATGAGTCCCCTTACGAACCGGGCTTCTGCTATGTATGTATTCTGAAGATCAGCATCCATTTCAATACCGGGCACTTTTTCAATGACTACATTGCATCTTTTTATTCCCTGGTACAGGGTGCTCCACCAGCGGTCAAGTCCATCCTGTGTAACCGTATGTTCAAAGCTGTCATAAGGACCTATGGTTGGCAGCTGGTCGTTCGGATTACTGCCTTTGTGGGTGTCATCGGACATAATATCCAGTATGGGGTATCCTCCAGAGTGATAATGCCATTGCCTGAGAGTGGAATAGCAGGCATTCACAGCCAGCAGTGCATCAGCTTTGGTAGTAGGGAAGGCTTCCTGTGTCAGTTGTCCCTGTGGGCTGATCTCGAGGAACTCCTCGCATCCGGTAATTACTATCAGTGATAACAGTGATAAAACCAGGTATATTATTATGTTTCTTTTCATGGCTTTAAAATGTAAGGTTTACACCGATTGAATAAATTGCAGTGACGGGATAGATACCATTGTCTATACCATTTGACAGGACATCCCCGCTTCCGATCTCCGGGGTATAACCGGTGAATTTTGTAAGCGTGTACAGGTTGGTGCCCTTAATGTACACCCTGAACTGCTGTATGAAGATCTTTTGTGTGAACGAAGCCGGGAGTGTATATCCCAGGGAGACATTCCGCAGCCGCAGGAATGAGCCACTCTGGATGAAGCGGTCGGACGGCCTGTAATTATATCCCCCGAAGGAAGGCCGTGGTTCGGAGGTGCTGGTACCCGGTGCGGTCCACCGCTCCATTACGTGCTGTTCGAAATTATATGGATCGGGCCGGACAACCTCCTTCCCGTTGAATATCTTATTGCCCGTCTGTCCCTGGAAATCAACCGCGAGATCAATTCCCTTATACTCCACCTGTCCAAAAAATCCGAAGATGAACCTGGGTATGGGCGATCCGATATAGGTCCTGTCCTGTCCATTGATCCTGTCGTCCTCACTATCATCCACAAAACGAAGGTCGCCGGCTTCTGCCTGGGAATCATGGGGGTAGGCATCCAGTTCTGTCTGGTCCTGGAACAGGCCATCCGTTTCATAACCATAAAAAGCCCCGATAGGCAGGCCCACCCGGCTGAGGGTCACAGCCTGCCCGTTGGCCAGGTAACCCCCTATCAGCGTGGAGTCAATCCCGCTGCCGCCAATATCAAGTACCTCATTATACACAGTAGAGCCTACTACCCCTGCATTGTAGCTCAGATCACCGGCTGTCTCCCTCCAGTTAAGCATGAATTCGAATCCCCGGTTCAGAACGGATGCCGCATTGTAGCGTACCCTTTCTCCCAGCCCGTTGCCAATATGTCCGGGTGTGGACAATTCTACAAGTATATCATCGGTTATCCGGTTATAGAAATCAAATTCACCGGTGAGCCGGTTATTCATAACCCCGATCTCCAGACCTACGTCAGTCTGTGTGGTATTTTCCCATTTAAGCTCAGGATTACCGCTTTTCCCGTAAGAAGCAGCAGGATATGAATTATCAGGTGATCCAAAGGTGGCTATTATGTCTGACTGTACCCTGGCATAGCGGTCAAAATAGCTTATTTTATCATTTCCAATGATGCCCCAGCTTCCCCGCAGTTTCATGGTAGTAATGAAAGGGATGTTCATAATAAATTCTTCCCTTCCAAGGTTCCATCCCAGTGCAAAGGCAGGGAAATTCGAGAACCTGTTTTCCTTGCTGAATTTGGATGAACCATCCCTGCGGAACGTTGCTGTAACTATATACTTGCCATCATAGCTGTAATTAGTCCTGAACAGGTAGGAAAGCATGGAATAATACTGGTCGGGATTAACACCGTTATAGATGCTCTGAAGGGTGTTTACATTATTGGCCTCGTCAATGATATAGGCCGGTGTGATGTACCAGAAATCCTCTCCATCCCTTATCAGGTTTTCTCCCCGCATACTGAACTCCTGCGACGATGTTTTCTGAAGGGTATAACCGCCCAGAACATTCAGGCCGTGTTTGCCGATCTGCCTGTCAAAGGTCAGGGTGTTTTCCCATAGCCAGCTCAGGTTTTCCGTATTCCCCTTGTAAATGTCACTCAGGACATTTTGTTGCTGTGAGGCGGTTCCATCCGGATTATAGACCGTGTAGGCAGGGGTGAATGATTCTGCCCTGTTATAGGATGCATCGACTCCGAAACTGGATTTGAACAGGAAGGATTCAAGGAAGGTGACCGTGCTGTATAAATTCCCGACCCCCCTGACTCCTTTTCTGTAATTGTTTGAATATTCAAGGGCGGCCAGCGGGTTGCCCACATTGTGCACTACCCCGAAGGATCCGTCAGCATAATAGGGTTCCAACAGGGGCTGCGCCCTGTACACCGAAAATGTAACACCGGGCTCATTCTGCTGCCTGTAGGGAGCAAGGGTGATGTTATTACCAAGTTCTATTTTATCCGATAACTTGTAGGTGTTGTTCAGTTTCAGGCTGATCCTGTCGTAACTTGATTTATCAATAATCCCGTCCTGGGACAGTACTCCAACTCCCAGGTAAAACCGGGTCAGATCCGTGGAGCCTGTCATGGAGAACTGGTGATTCTGTATGGGACCGGTCCCGAACACCAGGTCCTGCCAGTCGGTATTGGGAACAGCATCCACGTTGTTATAGGAGCCAGGTTTGATTTCATTCGAGATAATGGCAAATTCCCTGCCGTCCAGCAGATCGATTTTTTTAGCCAGTTTCTGCAATCCGAATTCACTGGAGAAGCTGAACAAAGGTTTGCCCAGTCCGGATTCCCCCCTTTTCGTACTTACAATGATGACCCCGTTGGCCCCCCGTGAACCATAGATGGCTGTGGCCGAAGCATCTTTCAGGACCTCCATGGAGGATATGTCTGAGGAGTTCAGGAAAGAAATGTCATCTAGTATGACACCATCCACCACATAAATGGGGGAAGAATTATTGAAGGTCCCCACCCCCCTGATCCTGACAGATGTACCGGCTCCGGGAGCCCCGGATAAACTCGTCACATGCACTCCCGCCACTTTTCCCTGCAGTCCCTGCTCGGGATTCACAGAAGTAATTTTTATCAGGTCCTCAGCCTTGACCGAACTCACGGATCCTGTCAGGTCGCTTTTACGGACTGTTCCGTATCCTATCACGACTATCTCATCCAGACCGATGGCCTGCAATTCAAGAACGATATCGATAACCATACGTTCTCTAACCGGAACTTTCTGTTCCAGGTATCCAATGTAGGAAAATACCAGGGTATCGTCTTCCGGACTGACAGTGATCCTGTAATGGCCGTCAAGATCACTAACCGCGCCCCTTGTTGTACCGCTGACAACCACGCTGGCTCCGGGCAGGGACTCGCCTGTATCCCCGGCCCTGATGGTTCCGCTTATTTCCCTTTGTTGTGAAAATGCCGGCCGGATAGCGAGGCCGGTAATCAGCATCAGGATTGCCAGCTTCCTGGTTAAGTGTATTGTGTTTTTATGCATGAATTTTATGCTATAATTATTGACTCGTTCTTTATATATTATAGATGCGTTCTGTTATAATTCATCCAGCCAGCCCCCGGAAAATCCGGCTGCCTGCAATCCACTTACTATATAGGGATTCTTCTTCATCAGCTCCCAGATCAGTCCGGTCTCATAATTTTCGGCCTGTATAAGTATGGGTCCCTGGTCTATACCGATGTAATCCGGGTCATACCATCCAGTCCTGCCCTCATCATTGACCCATGTCATATTGAAGGCATCCTTGAAACCATATTCCTGGTACAGCAGGTCCCCGTGTTCATTTTTCATCCGGTACAACGCCGATATGCATTCCTCGGGAGCAAAGGGAATCGATCCGCCTGCCGCCGTCGGTGCAATTGTTCCGTCATCCGTGATGCCCTGATCGCTGGCTCCCCTGGCCTTGTATGTCCAGAATTCAATGGTATCCTGATCCTGAATGAGGGTCTTACCGCCTGGACCGTCACAGGCCGTCAGGCCCCAGGAATTTTCAGAATAGCCGTTAAATCCGGATGGATTGGCTATGCAGTATGCCCGGTTGCTCAAAGTTGCTCTTCGAGAGTTTTCAAAATAATCTATGCCTTTTTCCCGCATATAGGGATCCTGTATGCCTCTGAAATCAATAAACATATGTGAGTACTGGTGTCCGAAGAGGGGATGGAAATTCACATGTTCGTATCCGTAGAAATCCGCCCATTCATATGAATCGCACCATGACTCCCATGCATCTTCATGTACAGGGTGGGAGGGAGAGCCCATGGCCATTATGATAAGGATCATGGCTTCATTATAGCCGGTCCATTTTGCCGGGATAAAACCGTTTTCAGGTCTCCACCCCATCGACATATGCTCCTGTCCGTTCATCGCCCAGTCCCATTCCACCCTCAGGTAGAGGGAGTCTGCAAGATCCCTGATTTCTGTTTCGTCCGGACTGTCCTGATCAAAATAGCTCTGGCAGGACAGTATGCCTGCCATGAGCAAACCGGTATCAATAGTGGAAAGTTCTACGTTCTGGTATCGTGTCCCCTTCCCGTATTGCAGGAAATGATAATAGAATCCCTTATGACCGCTTATCCCTTCAGGTTCCTCACCCTGCTTTGATTCCCAGAGCCATCTCAGTGTACTGAGCACTCTTTCTGTGCCCTGCTCCCTGCTTATAAATCCGTTTTCTATCCCGACAAGGTAAGATGACAGACCAAAACCGGTTGCTGCAATACTTGTAAACCGGGGTGTGGGATAGCGGTCATCTATCATGTGTGTTGATTTATCGGCTCTGTCCCAGAAATAATTGAAAGTCCTGAGTTGAAGGTCATCAAGAAATTGTTTCTTCTCAGTTCCGGATGGCCCTGATCCGGACTGATAACAGGCATTCAGGTTTACAAGAAGGATTGACAGGATTATCAGCCGGAGTATTTTCATAATAATTATTATCTGTGTGACTGGTGAAAGATGATCCGGGGAACAGGGAATATAAATATATGACAAGGATGTAGGTTATTGAAATTATTTACCTTAAGTAAAATACTACAAGCAGATTGCCTTCTTCCGGGCTACCTTAATATTACCTTAACAGGCAAAATCCCAATAGATATAACATGCAGTAAAACAAATATTTATAATAACAAGGATTATAAGAATGCAGAAGGGCCGTGAACTCAGAATTGCAATAAAAAATCAACCAGCTTGTCTTCGGGACTGAGGTTTAATTTTTTCCTGAGCCTTGATCTGTGGACTTCTATGCTTTTGAGCCCGATATTCAGCAAGGGCGCCAGTTCTTTCGAGGAGAGATTGAGCCTCAGGTAAGCGCACAGCTTGAGATCACTTGGAGTCAGTTCGGGGAACCCGGTTTTCAGCCTTTTAAAGAAATTTTCATGGGTCTGATCAAAATGATATTCAAACACCTTCCATTCATCTTCCGAGGATATGTTCTTATCGATCAATTTCATAAGGTTCTCATACATATAATTAGGGTATCTTTCCCCGAGTTCCTTTTTCTGATTATCCAGTTCATCCCTGATCTTCATTAATAATTCGTTCTTCCTGATCACATTCATGGTATAATCGGCCAGTTGATTGTTCTTATGATTTATCTCGGCCTGCAGCTTCTCATTGCTTAACTCGGTATAACGTTGTTCTGCAAGGAGCTGTTCCTGCCTGATCTTTTCCTGTTCCTCTTTCTCAATCCTGCCAGCCTGGATCTTCAATCTTTTAAGAAAAAGAATACGGAGATATACGACCAGTCCAAATAGAAACAGAACATAGGCTATCAACATATATTTTGACTGGAACCAGGGAGGCAATACCTGGAAAGGGTAGGAGGTGATCCCTCCCTGGTCCCCGTTAATTTTCATGGTCTGAACCCGGAAAATATACTTCCCGTAAGGCAGGCGCGTGAACTGAACTTCCGACCTGGGGGACCATTCAGTCCATGAAGGATCCAGTCCTTCCAGTACATACCTGTAAATAGCCTGCCTGGTCTGCGGGGGTATGGAATAGGTGAACGAAACATTGCGGAATTTAAAGGGTATGGTTTTTACAGGTTCCCCCGGGTCTACGGGAAGAAGATCGCTTTCATTCCTTGAATTGCTGACACTGACTTTCCTGATGATGACATCAGATTGTTCATTATACCTGGCGATCCTGGTTTCATCATAGAGCGCGAATCCCCTTTCCAGGCAGATCAGATGCAGGCTGTCTTTAAGTTGTACTATCTGAGAACGGGAATCATTGAGATAGACATCGTGCAGGGAGAGATCAGAAGAAAATTGTTTTTTTACATGATTTCCGTCAATTCTGAACAGGGCGATCTTCTGATCCCTGATAAACCAGTAATAATGCTTTCTTGAAGGGATGATCTGCGATGATGCACTGAACTCACCCAGGCTTTCATTGAGACCCTGGTAAGGTATGATGGAATCTTTCAGGTCATCATAAGTGTAAATGATATCCCTTGCCGGGAAGGCGATCCTGCCTTCAACTTTTGAGATACCCAGCCTTCTGTCGTTCAGGAATCCCTGCCCGGTTCCGAAGTATTTTAATTCGACTACCGAATCAATGTCAGAATTCAGCCTGATCTTATAGATCCCCTGCTGGGAGTGCGCTGTCCATAAATTACCGAAATGATCAATTTCGATATGCGGGGAAGGTTCAAGGAATCCGTTTATGGTATGAGAAAACTCCAGGCCGTTCTCAGTTTGTTTGTAGGCTGTAAGTACATTGTAGGTGCTCTGGATCAGGTATGTGGCACCATCTCTCTCCAGCTTTTCCATGTCGAATCCCCCGTTAATATCTGATATCCTTGACAGCTCTCCCCTGACCAGCTTGTATGTTCCGGAGGTATGACCTATAATTAATTCATTATCAATGAGCTCAAGATCCCATACCTGGCCCTGTGAACCTTCGGTCATTAGAGGTGCAGCATTTGCCCGTCCTGGTGGATACTCCAGTCTGAACAATCCCCGGTTGGTGCCCAGCCACAGATTACCATTATACAGGGCTGCATCGAAAACGGTGCCCAGCTCTCCTGAAGGATCCAGAAAGTACTCCAGGGGATCTGTATATAACAGCTGGTCAAGGCCCTGGTCGAGTCCCACCCAAATATTGTCAGCCGAATCCCTGGCAAGGGACAGCACAGTATTGTTCTGCAGAGCATTCCCGGCATGCAGGTGATGAACCAGCCTTCCATCATGATCGAGAATAAAGATCCCCTCGACAATGGTTCCGATAACATACAGGCTATCCAGGTACAGGCCTACATTTACTTCAGCAAGCGTGATCTGCCTGTTCATTTCGGTTTCCCATGGACTGAAGCTTTCTCCATTATAGATAAAGAGACCATTCTCAATGGCCCCGAAGATGATCCCCTTCTCTCCGTGAGGAAAGGCAATCTTGATCTCATCTTCAGCCAGTATCTCACTTCCGGCCACCGGTACAAGCCTGTCACCTACTATCTCCTGTAGGCCTTGTCCTATCATATGGACAAACAGGCGGTTGCGGACTTTCATGATCAGGACTATGGAGTTTTTCGGTTTGATTATCTGAAAGTCCCTCCCGTCATATACATAAATGGTGGAGAAAGACTGGAAGTAGATCTTATTATTATGAGGGATGATCCTCCATATCTCATCATTATGAAAAACCTCCTGACCCAGGCCCTTGCTTAAGGAATGATAATTCAGCTGTCCCAGTTCATCTCTTTGATAATAACCGAATTCCTCATAACTGCCTATATATATGCGCTTATCCGGACCTACGGCAACCGATCGGATTACGGCCTGATCCTCAAGGACGTGGGTGTTCCAGTTGGAGCC
>CAZILN010000352.1:0-5787 GCA_964540005.1 uncultured Bacteroidaceae bacterium
GGCATGTGATTCTGAATCATAGACTACCACATCGTTCCGGTCCAGCATTGCATCAATGATGGAGGTCATGCCCTGGTATCCGTAATTCAAAAGGTATCCTGCTTTCTTGCCTACAAAATCAGCAAGCTTCTGTTCCAGTTCCTCATGTTTAGCAGTTTGCCCTGACATCATCCTGGCGCCCATAGGGTAACCCAGTCCATATTGAACTGCTGCTTCTCCATCGACTTTCCTGACTTCAGGGTGATTGGCAAGGCCGAGATAGTTGTTCAGGCTCCAGGTAAGTACCTCTTTACCCCGGTACATCATTCTTGGTTTAATTTCTCCTTCCAGTTTAGGAAAAAAGAAATACCCATGTCCATCTTCCTGATACTTTCCTAAAGGTCCTCTGTTTGAGATTACTTTTTCAAATAGATCCACAATTAAAATTTTTTGGTTAGCATTTAGGAAGGCAAAATTACTTAAAAAAGAGAATCCCCAAAACATATAATTTATTTTTACTGTATTCTCAGATTGTTATATAGCAGGATATTACTCTAATTCTTCATTTATTTAACCTGAACTCTTGATTTAACGTGATCAAACAGGCTGGAAATCATAAACCCTGAAATAAGTTGCTAAATTTGAATTAATTTTATCAGGAGTCTAAGACAGATGATGGAATGAAGACAAAAAAAGAGATAGTTGAAAACTGGCTTACCCGCTATACCGGACAGAGAATGGACGAATTTGGGGCATATGTGCTGCTTACCAACTTTGATCATTATCTGGAACTTTTCTGTCAGATACAAAAGACAAGCATCATTGATCATTCGAAACATATGCCTTGCGCAACGTCTGATGGCATTACTATGATTAATTTTGGAATGGGCAGTGCCAATGCAGCCACTATTATGGACCTGCTCAGTGCCATAGTTCCAAAAGCTGTACTGTTCCTTGGGAAATGCGGCGGCTTGAAAAAGAAAAACAAACTTGGCGACCTGATCCTTCCTATTGCGGCCATACGAAATGAAGGGACATCGAATGATTATTTACCTCCCGAGATACCTGCTCTGCCTGCTTTCAGCCTGCAAAGAGCTGTCTCTTCCACTATCCGTAGATATGAGAAGGATTATTGGACAGGCACGGTTTTTACCACCAACCGCCGTGTATGGGAGCATGATGATAAATTTAAGAAATACCTGCTCACTACACGGTCAATGGCCATAGATATGGAAACAGCTACCATTTTTACCGTAGGATTTGCTAATGAGATCCCTACAGGAGCCCTACTCCTTGTCTCAGACCAACCTATGATATCTACAGGTATAAAAACCGTTGAAAGTGATAATACTGTTACCCATAATCACGTCGATGGTCACCTCAGAATCGGTATTGATTCCCTGAAAGAATTACAAGAGGAAGGGCACTCAGTTAAACATCTCCGTTTTTAATGTCAGATCAACAACTTTCAGGGAGATTAAAAATAGCCGGATTATTGATAATATGGTTCATATATTTACGTTTGTGAGTGTATATCTATGCCGCATAAAACCTGTTATTATGAAAAAAATTACTAATTTTGCACGATGTTTGAAAATAAAAGACATATTGGTCTGGTAATTATAGGGTTTGCCTTTCTGATTATATCCTGTTCAGGATATGAAAAGTTATTGAAAAGCAGTGATTACAAATTAAAATATACCAGAGGTGTTGAGTACTTTAATGAAGGTGAATATGTAAGGGCATCAAGGCTCTTTGACCAGATTGCTTCAATATACAGGGGAACCACCAAAGCGGATACGGTAGCCTATTATCAGGCTTACAGTTATTATTATCAGAATGACTATATACTCAGCGGGCATCATTTCAGGAACCTGGCGCTTAATTACCCTGGAAGTGTCTATGCAGAAGAGAGCGATTTCCTGTCTGCTTATTGTTTTTACAAACAATCTCCCAAACCGTCCCTGGACCAGGCTAATACAATGAAAGCCATTATAGCCTTCCAGATGTTCATGATATCCCATCCAGGCAGTGAGAGATTGGAGGAAGCCAGGAATTATATAACTGAATTAGAGGACAAACTGGTTGAAAAATCTTATATGAGTGCTAAATTGTACTATGACCTGGGAGATTATAAATCCTCGATTATTGCACTACAGAACAGCCTGAATGAATATCCAAATACAAAACACAGGGAAGAACTGATGTTCCTGATACTCAAATCCAACTACCTGCTTGCAGATAACAGTATAATCAGCAAACAGAAGGAACGTTTTCAGAACACCGTGGACGAGTATTACTCCTTCATCAGCGAATTTCCTGAAAGCGCCTACATACGTGAAGCTGAACGCATGTATGAAACATCCCTGGCTAATCTGAACTGAAGAAGCAGGAATAATACGGAAGCTTAACTTAATGACTGAAAACTAAGAAATAAAAAATTAATTAATACATAAATGGATTATAAAAAGTCAAAAGCTGCATCGACGACGATTACAAGAAATATTGACCGCCTGGACAAAGATACCGGTAATATTTACGAGGCTGTGATGATTGTTGCAAAAAGGGCCAACCAGATCAGTGTTGAAATAAAGCATGAACTGAACAGGAAACTGGAAGAATTTGCCTCATATACCGATAACCTGGAAGAAGTATTTGAAAACAGGGAACAGATCGAGATTTCAAAATTTTATGAGAGGTTGCCGAAACCAACCCTGATTGCCACAGAGGAGTTTATCGACGATCAGATTTATTACAGAATGTCTGATCCGGAGCCGGAAAGTTAATTACCAATAAAGCCCTCATGTTGCAGGGAAAAAAAATATTGTTGGGTGTTACAGCCAGTATCGCGGCATATAAATCAGTTTCACTGGTTCGTTTACTGGTAAAGGAAGGGGCAGAAGTGAAGGTGATCCTTACCCCTCCTGCAAAGGAATTTGTGAGTTCTGTAACCCTGTCGGCCCTTTCCGGAAATCCTGTTCTAACAGAGTTTTTTTCAGGATCAGACGGAAGCTGGAATTCGCACGTTGAGATGGGCATCTGGGCAGATCTCTTCCTGGTTGCCCCTGTTACGGCAAGTACCATGGGGAAGATGGTGAACGGGATTGCAGACAACCTTCTGATAGCTACCTACCTCAGTGCAAAATGCCAGGTTATTCTGGCCCCGGCAATGGACCTTGATATGTACCAGCATCCCTCTACAAAACGCAACCTGGAAATTCTTCGTTCATACGGGAATCAGATCATTGAACCGGCCACCGGGGAACTGGCCAGTGGTCTGCATGGCAAAGGCCGCATGCAGGAACCTGAAGAAATCATTAATTACCTGAACTCGCAGCCAGGTCCTGAAAAAAAAAACGACTGTAATCTAAACGATATTCGCGTCCTTATTACAGCCGGTCCCACACACGAACCTATAGATCCTGTAAGGTATATCGGTAACAACTCCTCAGGTAAAATGGGATTCGCACTGGCCAGGAAAATCGCTGAAGCCGGTGCCAGCGTAATTCTTATAAGCGGACCGACAGCGCAGGCAATAGATCATAAATCCGTGACTTTGATCAGGGTCCGGTCAGCAGCGGAGATGTATGAATCATGCATTGTTCAATTCCCCTCCTGCAAAGTGGGGATAATGGCGGCAGCGGTTGCTGATTATACCATAGGGGATTATTCGGATGAGAAAATCAAGAAGAAGGATGGCGAACTCCTCCTTCGCATGAAACCTACCCGCGATATAGCAGCTGAACTGGGAAAGCGTAAAACCAGGGAACAGGTACTGGTCGGATTTGCTCTGGAAACAGAGAATGAGCTTGAAAATGCCCGGAAAAAGCTGGAACGCAAGAATTTTGATTTTCTGGTCTTAAACTCGTTGAATGACGATGGAGCCGGTTTTGGATACGACACAAATAAAATTACGATTATTGACCGGCACAATAATACCATCAAATACGGGTTAAAGGATAAAAGTGATGTTGCAGGGGATATCATTGATAAATTAATGGAATATGTTTAGAATGATACGGTTCAGCTGTTTTTGCCTGATTATCCTGTTATCAGGCATTAAGGTATCAGGACAGGAACTTAAATGCAATATTCAGGTTGTATCCCAGCAGGTCCAGGGAACCAACAAGCAGGTCTTTCAGACCCTTCAGACATCCATTTATGAGTTCATGAACAATACCACCTGGACAAACCATGTCTATAATCTGGATGAGAGGATTGAATGCAACCTGATGTTCAACATCACAGAACAGCTGTCTGCCGACGAATTTAAGGGTACCCTGCAGATACAGTCACGGAGACCGGTATTTAATACCAACTACAATACTGTGATGTTCAATTACATGGATAAGGATATTCATTTCCGGTATGTGGAATTTGAACCCCTGGAATTCGATGAGACAAAGCACCTCTCGAACCTGACCTCCCTGCTGGCTTATTATGCTTATATTATACTCGGACTTGATTATGATTCTTTTTCCTATATGGGCGGATCGGAATACTTCCAAAAGGCGGAAAACATAGTAAGCAATGCGCAGAATGCCAGGGAGATAGGATGGAAATCATTCGAGAGTACAGAATATAAGAACAGGTATTGGCTGATCAATAATATTGTTGATGATAAATATTCACCCATACGTAATTTTCTGTACCAGTACCATAGGCACGGACTCGATGTAATGGACGAAAAAGTGGTTGAGGCGCGGACTGCCATTGCGGGAAGCCTGGAGGACCTGCAGAAGGTTTACAGGGACAAACCCGATCCTTTTATGCATTTGTTGCGGGTAGTACTGGATGCAAAAGCGGATGAGTTTGTCAATGTTTTTACTGAATCTTTTACTGAAGAAAAGAACAGGGTGCTGACCATTCTGAATGAGATTGATCCTGCGAACCAGCCCAAATATCAGAAGATCAGTGCGGCAAATTAATTTATTCTTTCCTGTCATCCAATTTTTCATATTTTCCCCTTTAAAAAGCATATATTTATTGTTTAAATAAATTAATAGTAAACCTTACAGGAGCTGATTGTGTTAAAGAACCTCCGTATTCAGAATTATGCCCTGATCAGGCAGCTGGATATTGATTTTGAGAGCGGTTTTACCATAATTACCGGTGAGACGGGAGCAGGAAAATCAATCTTGCTGGGTGCACTGGCTCTGTTGCTCGGACAAAGGGCCGATGCCGGTATACTGTTTGACAAGTCAAAGAAATGCATAGTTGAAGCATCTTTCGCTATTGCTGAGTACGGTTTTCAGGGTTTTTTCGAGGAACATGATATAGATTACGATAAGCTGACTATAATTCGAAGGGAAATTGCAGCCTCAGGAAAATCCCGGGCCTTCATTAATGATACGCCGGTCACTCTTCCGGTGATCAAAACCCTGGGCTTGCTGCTTGTCGATATTCATTCCCAGCACCAGAACCTTCAGCTGGGGAACAGGCAGTTCCAGCTTATGGTGGTTGATACTGTAGCAGGAAACAATGAAATGCTTAATGGTTATAAGGAAAAATTCAGGGAATACCGGGAGCTTATTGAACGCATAGAGGATTTGCTAGTACAGGCGAAGAAGGCCAGGACTGACCTGGAATATCTGCAATTCCAGTACGAGCAGCTCGAGGGGGCTAAGCTTGTAGAAGGAGAACTGCGTGAGCTGGAAGAAGAAGCCTCTGTACTGAATAATGCCGAGGAGATCAAGCGCAATCTCCTTTTTGTAACAAACAGCATTTCTGAGGACGAAACAGGAATACTGTCCAGGCTGAGGGAAAGTATTAACTCGCTTGAAGGGATACTGGAATATTATCCGAAAG
>CAZILN010000353.1:0-11611 GCA_964540005.1 uncultured Bacteroidaceae bacterium
AATACCTGCCTGGTCGGCCACGTAAGTCCTGCCACTCATCTTTTCCTGGGCACCCCGGACGAGATCAAGGCTGAGGCCAAGGCTGAAACCCAGCAGAAAGTACCTGTTCAGAAGCAGGAAACCGGGGAGAAGCAGGAAACCAAAACTGCTGAGACATCCGGGCATGTTAAGGTTTCTCCGGTGGCCAGGAAACTGATGGATGACAATGGTTTATCGCTTGATGATGTTGTATCCGGACTTAAGCGGATAGGGAGCAAGGAGGTAAAAGCCGTCCTGTCAACACGTCTGTCCGCTCAAAAAGGAAGCCGTACCGGGACAGGAGAAGCTGAAAGAACTGAAGACCGCATCCGGATCACACAGTTACGCAGGAAGCTGAGTGAGCGCCTGGTGGCAGTAAGGAATGAAACCGCCATGCTGACCACTTTCAATGAAGCGGATATGAGTGAAATCATCCGTCTCAGAAAAACATACCAGAAAGCCTTCCAGGAAAAGCACGGTGTAAAGCTGGGGTTCATGTCTTTTTTTACTGCTGCCGTTACAGAAGCACTGATGTTGTTTCCCAATGTCAATTCCCGGATAGAAGGTGAAGAGATCGTAAGGCCTGCTTATGTCGATGTCGGGATTGCCGTGCAGGGTGAAAAAGGACTGATGGTGCCGGTCCTGAGGAACACTCAGCAGATGAGCCTGCCGGCCATTGAAAAACAGATCTTCTCTCTGGCAGACAGGGCAAGGAGGAACCGGCTGAGCCTGGAGGATATGAGCGGAGGGACCTTCACAATAACCAATGGCGGGGTTTTCGGTTCCATGCTTTCCACACCCATAATTAATCCCCCGCAGTCAGCTATACTGGGAATGCATAATATCCAGGAGCGCCCGGTGGCAAGGGAAGGTAATGTTGTCATCCGGCCTGTGATGTATCTTGCCCTTTCATATGATCACCGTATCATTGACGGAAAAGAATCGGTGAGTTTCCTGGTAAGGGTAAAGGAACTGCTGGAAAATCCCAGCTCCATGCTTTTTGAAGGATCAGATCCTGAAAAGCTCTTGCTGGATATCTGATTAATGGACAGTATCATTGTAAATGACAGAACAAAATGGAGACCAAAGCACAATACTTCTTAAATTCCCCTGACCGTCCGAAACTGATCCTGGACAGGAAATTCAATGCTGTCTTTAAGGGAGCCGATCCTATCATCTTCCACCGTACACTCCCCAAGTATGCACCCACCTCACTGCATAATCTTTCAAAATTGGCCAGGAGCCTTGAGATAAAGGAATTGTGGCTGAAAGACGAATCCAAACGTTTTAAGCTGAACACCTTTAAATGCCTGGGAGCCTCCTATGCCATCAAAGAATACCTGGAAGGGAGAAAGGAAGATGTGGTTTTCTGCACCGGTACTGATGGCAATCATGGCAGGTCACTGGCATGGGCAGCCAGGAAATTCAAGAAGAAGACCATAGTTTTTGTTCCGAAGTTTACGGCCAAAGCCAGGATCAAGAACATAAAAAGATACAAAGGCAAGGTAATCGTTGTCGATGGTGGCTATGACCTGGCTGTAAAGCAGGCACGGGAGGAAGCAGAAAAGAATAATTATGTGTTGCTCCAGGATACATCATGGGAGGGATATACAGATATTCCCACCCTGATCACTGCAGGCTATAAAACCATGTTATCGGAAATCGACGAGTATTTCGAGAAGCCCCCTTCCCCGGTCTTTGATTTTGTATTCCTGCAGGCAGGTGTCGGGACCCTCGCTTCTTCAGTGGTGGCCTGGTTCCGCAACAGGTACCCCAGGAAGATGCCCAGGTTCGTGCTTGTCGAGCCCAGCGAATCGGATTCATTTATTGAATCCATGAAGAATAACAAACTGCAGGCCAGCAATAAATCACAGGAAACCATTATGGCAGGACTCAACTGCGGAACACCCTCCATCCTGGCCTGGAATATCCTGAAGAACGGGATAGACCTGTTTCTCTCCATCCACGATGATTATGCGGTCAAGGCCATGCAGAACCTTTACTATCCCTTTAAAAACGATCCCCAGATCTTTTCAGGTGAGTCGGGTGCAGCCGGACTGGCAGGCCTTATTGCCCTGTCCTTTGATCCTAATCTTAAAGAGATCAAGGAAACGATAGGACTGAATAAAGATTCCAGGGTGCTGGTGTTCAGTACCGAGGGGGTGACCGATCCCGATACCTTCGATGAGATCATATCCAGGGAAGTAGAACTCTTCTGAGATTAAGCCCTGCTCCACAATCCTGTATCATCAATCCTGAGTCTTACTGTCCGTTATCTACTGTCCTGTGTTCTGCAGATCCATATCTTCCACGACTTCCCTGAGTATCTGAACTTCCTTCTCCCAGCACAAGTCGCCGGCAGCTTTTTCCATATTCTCCAGCCATCTGTCCCGCTCCCCCCTGTCCCGGATCATGTGATCGATTGTCCGGGCAACAGACCCGGGATCTCGCTCAGCCAGTTTCATCCCTATCTTGTATTCATCGACGATCCTGCCCATTTCAGGAAAATCAGAAACGAGTACGGGTATGCGGGCCTGTATATAATCGAAGAGTTTATTCGGCAGGGCGTAATAGTAATTCAGGCCAATGTTTTCTTCCAGGGAGATCCCCAGGACGGCCGAAGCCGTAAATTGCTGCAGTTCGTGGAATGATCTGTGGCCGAGGAACAATACCTTGTCCCCCAGTCCCTTATCCCTTACCAACTGCTCAAGTTCCTCCCTGATATCCCCGTCCCCCAGCAGGTTGAGCCGGCAGTCTTTAAGATGCATCATTGACAGTATCAGGTTTTCAAGCCCCCTGCCCCTGTTAAGGGCTCCCTGGTAGATGATCACCGGGGGATCTTCCGCTGTTTTTATGGAATCAATATACGCTTTGCTGCAATATTGCGGGAGGTTCCGCACGACGCGCATTTCAATACCGTATACTGATCCGTACCAGCTCGCAACTGAAGGGCTGACCGTAATCGAATGGGAGATCCGCGGCAACATTTTTCGTTCCAGGAAAAGCCAGCATTTTTTTACAAACTTCCTGCCGACAAGCTCCGGAACTTCGGTAAACAGTTCATGGCTGTCATACAACAGTGGCTTCCTCCTGATCCTGGAAACCAGGTAATTCGCCGGAAGGGTATCAAGATCATTGGCGACAAGCAGGAGAACCGGCCTGAAAACCAAGTAGCAGAAAAGGCGGATATTGTAGCAGGCATAGAATAAAAATCCCCTGTGAAATAACAGGCGGAACCTCCTGACCATATAAGGGCGCTCCACGGTCACCCTTCGCGAAGGCAGCTTCCTGCCTATCAAACTGACCGGATAAGCCGATTCATGAAAGAACCCCGCCATGCGGTCCACCCGCTGGTCAGTTGACAGGTCATTTGTCACAGAGATATAAATGCGCTTTACCCTCAATACATGAAAAAATGAAATAATTAGCTAAAGATAATCACCACCGGGCATTAATGTCTTGTGAAAATCATAATTTTAGGTCCTGAAACATCTCCTTACGGAAATACCTGAGAGATCATGCCGGTACTTAAAAGCAATTATTCACTTGAATCCCATAATAGTTTTAAACTGAAGGTCAGTACCAAATATTATATTGAATGTCATAGTATAAGCGATATAACTGAATTTCTGCAATCAGGGATCCAGAAAAAACACCCCTTACTGATACTGGGTGAAGGCAGCAATATACTGTTTACAGGGGATTTCCCGGGCACGGTCCTGAGGCCGCTGATCTCTGGTATAGTTATAACAAAAGAATCCGGATCAGATGTTTTTATCAGGACCGGGGCCGGCATGAACTGGGATGAACTGGTAGAATGGACGGTTGGGAAAAATTACTGGGGACTGGAAAATCTTTCCCTGATACCGGGTTCTGCCGGGGCCGCACCCATCCAGAACATCGGGGCCTACGGGGCAGAGATCAGGGAACAAATTGTATCGGTTGAGACTATCGATCTCAGGACCGGATCAGTGAATGTTCTGTCAAATCATGAATGCCGGTTTGCATATCGCCGCAGTATCTTCAAGGAAGCCTCACATAAGGAATACCTGATCACCCATATCAACCTGAAACTGTCCAAAATCCCCACCCCCGGAATAAGCTATGGAAACCTGAAGGATGAGCTGCCTGCCGGAGGGGAACCAGGCATCAGGGATATAAGAGATGCCGTAATACGGATCCGGCGGCAAAAACTACCCGATCCTGCAGAGATCGGCAATGCCGGAAGCTTTTTCAAAAACCCGCTTGTACCCCTTACAGCATATGAGCAACTAAAAGCTGCCTGGCCGGGTATCCCGTCATACCCCGCAACCTCAGACTACCGTAAGATCCCTGCTGCATGGCTGATAGAGGAGTCCGGGTGGAAAGGCAAAAGCGTGGGTAATACAGGCACCTATCCAAATCAGGCCCTGGTGATTGTAAATCACGGAGAAGCAACAGGACAGGAAATCCTGCAATTATCAGAGAAAATAAAAGAGGATGTGCGAACGAAATTCGGAATAACACTGGAGAGAGAGGTCAACCTGGTCTGATGCTCAGGCACCGGTGAGGACAGCTTCTACGGCCCCGAGCACCTCATCCGTCTTTTCTGCAGATCCCGTTTCTGCATAGACCCTTATCAGGGGTTCCGTACCCGACACCCTGATCAGCACCCAGTCTTTATTGCTGAGAAAATACTTGTAACCGTCCAGGTTTTCAACTCTTTTTACTTCGAAACGTCCAAAGCGGTCATACTGGTTTTTTGCATGCTTGCCGATAATGGATACATGCCTGTCACGGGTAAGGCTTATACTGAGCTGCCGGTAAGATGTACTGCCCGTTATTTCATCAAGCTCCGCTATCAGCTCAGATACTCTTGCACCCCGTTCAACCAGCATCTGCCAGATCATCAGGGCGGTCCAGATACCATCCCTCTCGGGGATATGATCGCTGAATGCGATCCCGCCCGATTGTTCACCGGCTACCAGGACTTTCTCATTGACCATTATCCGGGTTATGTGCCTGAATCCGCTCCGGGTCCGTTCAAGCTCAAGGCCCAGCTTTTTACACAAGGTATCTATGGTTGAACTGCTTGAAAAACCAACCACCACCTTGCCGTTTCGGTCCCCGGTTCTTACCAGATGCTGTATCAGCAACATCAGGACCTTGTGCGAATCAACAAATTCACCTTTCTCATTGATCAAGGCAAAGCGGTCACCATCACCATCCAGAGCCATACCAAAACTGATGTCCCTGTTCTCAGCGACCAGTTCTGAAAGCTTGCCCAGGTTTTCCCAGACAGGCTCGGGATTAATACCTCCGAAATAGGGGTCCGGACTGGCATTTATTTTTTTGTATCCCGGGAACAGCTTCTTAATGAGTGCCTGTGAACTGCCGTACATAAGGTCAAAAGCCGGTTTGATCCCGGATTGCATTAATCCCTGCAGGTCAAAATTAGCCCTGATCCAATTACTGTATATTTCTTCTATGTTGATGATCTCGATCAGGCCCTTTTTAAGGCTTTCCTCCCACTTTACCAGCTCCAGGTCAAGGATCTTATCTTCCGGGACCAGGTCCTCAATGGTGGAAAGGACTTCATCGAAAAGGGATCCCCCGTAATAAGCCTTCAGTTTTATCCCGTTATAGGCATATGAATTATGACTGGCCGTGATCATCATCCCCAGGCTGGCTCCCAGCTTAATTATGCTGTAGGAAACCATGGGAGTTGTAACAAAGCTGTGGGACAGGTAAACCTTTATATTTCTTGCAGCAAAGACCCTGGCAGCCGTTTCAGCAAACATCCTGCCGCCGAACCTGGTATCATACCCTATGACCACCGAAGGTTCCCCGGCACTGCTCCTTAACCATGATGCAGCGGCATCAGAAAGCCGGTTAACGTTGGCGATGGTAAAATCACGGGCTGTTATACCCCGCCAGCCATCGGTGCCGAATTTGATCCTGTCCATTCAGTTGTGCTTATAACAATGTCCGGAGAGAAATACATCTGTCCCGACACTCCTTTATACTCAACGATTGATGATTAGTTAAAAATTTTACGTTGATTCAATGCATTCTGGTATGAACGTGCATTTTTGTTATGTTGATCCAGTGTACGGGCAAAAACATGATACCCCGAAAAATCATCCCGGGCACAAAAATACAGGTAATCATGCTTCTGGTAATTCAACACGGCTTCAACGGCTGATAAGGAGGGTACTCTTATGGGACCGGGCGGCAGTCCGCCGACCCTGTATGTATTATACGGGGAATCAATCTCAAGATGCTTGCGGAGTACCCGCTGTATGTTCATGTCACCGTTGGCAAACTTAACTGTCGGGTCGGCATGAAGTCGTATTCCCCTGTTAAGCCGGTTCATATAAACACCGGCGATTACCGGGTTCTCTTCATCCATCATTGTTTCTTCGTCTACAATGGAGGCAAGGGTCATTACCTCAAGTGGTGAAAGGCCGATGGTTTCAGCCATGCCCCGGCGTTTCCTGTTCCAGTATGTTTCGTACTCAGCAAGCATCCGGCGGATGAATTGTTCTGCAGAGGTATTCCAGTAGACTTCATAGGTATTGGGCAGAAAAATACCCATGGCAGATTCCCGGCTAAGTCCAAGACTGCCAAGAAATGCCTCATCTTTTAAAAGCTCACATATGGAGGCAGAATCCGCTTCTATCTGCCGGGATACTACCCCGGCCAGTTTATCCAGAGACCTTATATTATTGAAAATAAGCTGTACCGGTTCCTGCTTTCCTGAGCGTAATTTATTGATCAGCCTGTTATTACTGATTTTATCAGGAATGCTGTACTGTCCGGGATTCACATGATTGGGATAATTCTTCCTGCGGGCAAGCCAGTCAAAACTTTTGGTGTTTTTAATAATACCATCAGCTGTCAGCAGGTCAAGGATAGCCTGGTAATCCGATCCGGTGGGTATGTGCAAAAGAAGGGTCTCCTTACCGCTCAGATCCACATTGGGTGCATAGATCCTGTTATAGTACCTGACAAACAGGATAACTGCCCCAAGAACAGCAATTACTAAAAGTACCAGAAGGTATTTTACAGTTCCTGCCCTCATCACTTATCAGTCCGGTGGAAGACTGTTCTTGAAATCCTGGTAACGTGTTTCATATGTCTCTCCCTGTTTGCTCCCCAGAGATACCCAGTGAGCATTGATCTGTTCCAGGCGGTCGTCGGGTGAAGGGTGGGTTTTAAGGAATGTGGGAATATAATCAGCTGTTTTCGAGCCTTCAAGCTTCTCAAAAAATCCCCCCAGTGCAGGCGGATGATAATCGGTCTCATTCAGGAACCTGACGGCATATTCATCGGCCTCATATTCATTCTTCTGGCTGAATTGCAGTTTGGCAAGACCAGATGCCATTCCGGCTGCTATCTCAGCCAGCTGTCCGGGATTATCCCCCAGGATCATGCCCACCATAATTGAAAACCCGTATTGCTTGGTCAGGTTATCGGTGGAATGCCTGCGGTCGCAATGGGCCATCTCATGGGCCATTACACCGGCAAACTGGGCCTCGTTATCCAAAAATTTGATGACGCCGGTATAGAAATACATGTACCCTCCGGGGGCAGCAAAGGCATTCAGAACGGAATCGTGGATTATCTTTACCTCCCAGTCGAACCTGTCCGCATACTTCAGCTCACCGGAGGCCAGGATATTGTCACGTATCCTTTCGAGGTGACCATAGGCATCAGGGTATTTCGCCTCGTCCAGGATAGGAAAATCTTCCGGACTTCCCAGTATCTGTTCGTCGAGGCTTTGACCGAATTCAATATCCTGGTCAACCGTAAAGATATTAATACTGGGGTCATCCCTGTTGCAGGCAATGATGACGGACACAACTGTCAGTGAACCAAGAATATAAATGAGAATACGCGGCTTCACCTGTATCATGATTTGTATGTATAACGGGCAGATGAAATAAGGCCTCATCTGCCCGGATTTTAGCTTACTGCAGCTTTCCCACAGCCTCCCTGAAACGCTTCATAGCTTCCCTCAGGTTATCGTCCGAGTTGGCAAATGAGATACGGATACAATCCGGCGCCCCGAATGCAGAACCCGGAACGGCAGCTATGTGGGCTGTTTCCAGCAGGTACAGGCACAGATCCATGGAATTCTCGATTTTCACATCACCGATGGATTTACCATAAAACGTACTAACATCGGGAAAGACATAGAATGCTCCGTCGGGCAGGTTGCATTTAACCCCTTCAGTGTTTTTCAGCTGCTCCACTACCAGGTCACGGCGCCTCCTGAAGGCCTCATTCATATCCCTGACACATTGCTGGTCACCGTTCAGAGCTGTGATGGATGCTATCTGTGCTACTCCTGTGGCCCCAGAGGTAAACTGTCCCTGCAGCTTGTTACACGCCTTGGTGATCCACATTGGTGCGGCAATATAACCTATCCTGTATCCGGTCATGGCATATGCCTTTGAAACCCCGTTGACAAGAACTACCCTGTCCTTGACGGAATCAAACTGGGCGATGCTTTCATGCTTCCCGGTATAATTGATATGCTCATATATTTCATCGGATATAATAATAATCCTTTCATGCTTTTCCAGGACAGCAGCCAGGGCAGCCAGTTCCTCCCTGTTGTAAAAACTGCCGGTGGGATTTGACGGCGAACAGAGGATAAGCCCCTTGGTTTCAGGAGTGATGGCATCTTCCAGTTGCTGCGGAGTTACTTTGAAATTATTATCAATGCCGGTTTCAATTATAACATTGGTTCCTTCGGCAATCTTTACCTGCTCGACGTAGCTGACCCAGTATGGAGCCGGTACTATCACTTCGTCTCCCGGATCGATAATGCTGAGCAAAACATTAACGATACTGTGTTTAGCCCCGCTGGCAACCGATATCTGGTCCGGTGAATAATCCAGATCATTTTCACGTTTGAGCTTATCAGCTATGGCTTTACGAAGCGCCGGATAACCGGCTACCGGAGGATAGAATGAATAATTATCATCCACGGCTTTTTTAACAGCCTCCTTGACGTGATCGGGTGTGAAAAAATCGGGTTCTCCCACGCTGAGATTAATAACATCGATTCCCTTCGCCTGCAGATCCTTGCTCTTCTGGTTCATGGCAATGGTTGCTGAAGCGGACAGACTGGCTAACCTTTTCGAAAGACTTTCCATTTTTTAATGATTTGTGTTTAATTTTGGATACTAGGTTTATTTTCAAGGCCAAAAATAAGCTTTTAACTATAAAATATTTAATATTGTATAAAAGAAAGAACCAATTTTTATCAACATGCCCGAAGTACTTGAAATCCTTAAATATACAATCCCTGCCCTGATCGTATTCATCACCGTATACTTCATAATGAGAAGCATGGCAAAGTCTGAAGATCAGCGCAGGAATATGGAGCTGACTACTGCCGCCCAGAAGACAGTGCTGCCCATCCGGCTGCAGGCCTACGAGAGGATCATCCTGCTGCTGGAGAGGATATCTCCTGACTCCATTATTATCCGGGTAAACCTTGCCAATAAAACCAGCAAGGAGTTCCGGGCCGAGATGCTGAATGCCATCAAATCTGAATTTGAACACAATCTCTCGCAGCAGGTGTACGTAAGCCACGAGGCCTGGGAGGCTGTTAAGAATGCAAGGGCAAATATTACCAACATCATTAACAATGCTTCGCAGCAGGTAAAACCTGATTCCAGCGCCCTGGCCCTGAGCAATAAGATCCTGGAAATACTGATGGAGCTAACCACTCCGCCTAATGCGGCTGCCATCCACCTGATCAAGAAAGAGGTTCAGCAGTTTTTCTAAGAGTCTGCGCTTATTAACTTTCAGCTCAGAATTTTTCCGATCTCACTCGGCCATCAACCGGTCAGATCAGCGATCAGCCTATCAGGTCAACGCTTCTCTTTACGAATTTGATCAGGTCCTCACCCTTCAGCAAATTGTTTGACAGGAGTGCCAGGTCTATTACCTGTTTCACGATCTTGTTGTCTTTGCCGTATTTGTGAAGTATCTTGGTTTTGTCTGCATTCAGTTTGTCCAGTTCCTTCCCGAGGGATTCCAGCTTATCCTTTTCCTCCTGTTTGATCTCTTCCTCTTTCTTTTCACCCTGCTCCTTCTCAAGTTTTTCCCTTTCCTGTTTCACCGGGTCAATTTTTGCGTTGACCTCGGCCAACTTTGTTCCCAGCTTCTTTTCCTTTCCCTCGATAATCCCGTTGACAAGGGGATGCGAGGTATTGATGACCATATTATAGGAGTTCGGCATCCCGGCATAGAAGTTTTGTCCACCCGACAATTCAGACATGTCCTTCATCCTGCGCATAAATTCAGACTGGGTTATGATAACAGGTGATTCATCGGCAGACAAAGCTTCGAAGCTTACAAAGAATTTTTCCTTTTCCTTCAGCTGCCCTTCGAATACCTTCCTGAGGTCTTCCTGCTGGTCCCGGCTCAGATCAACTTCCCTGATATCTTCCTTTACTATCAGTTTATCCACAACATCCGAATCGACACGGGCAAAGCGGGCAGAAGTGAATTTCTGCTCAATATGGTTGATAAAATGGGTGTCCAGGTGACCGTCCATCAGCAGCACATCGTAGCCCTTTGCTTTGGCCGCGTCAATAAAGCTGTACTGCTCTTCCTTATCCGTGGCATACAGGTATATGATATTTTTGTTTTTATCGGTCTGGTCTGCCTTGATAAGGTTCTCATACTCCTCAAAGGTAAAGTACTTATCATCGGTGTTTTTCAGAAGAGCAAACTTGGATGCTTTTTCATAGAATTTCTCTTCCGACATCATCCCGTATTCAATAAAGAGCTTCAAATCATCCCATTTCTTTTCAAAACCGCTGCGATCGTTCTTAAAAAGTTCCTCCAGCCGGTCTGCCACTTTTTTGGTGATGTGGCTGGATATCTTTTTCACATTCGGGTCACCCTGCAGGTAGCTCCTTGAAACATTCAGCGGGATATCAGGGGAATCCAGGACCCCGTGCAGCAGGGTAAGGAATTCCGGCACGATGCCTTCGACTGAATCGGTAACATATACCTGGTTGCAGTAAAGCTGTATCTTGTTTTTCTGGACCTCGATATTGGATTTAATGCGCGGGAAGTAGAGTATCCCGGTCAGGTTAAAGGGATAGTCTACATTCAGGTGTATATTGAAAAGGGGTTCCTCGGAAACGGGGTAGAGATCCGAGTAAAACTTCTGATAGTCCTCATCTTTCAGGTCAGCAGGTTTGCGTGTCCATAAAGGTTTGGTCTCATTAATGATCCTGTCCTTTTTCGTGGTAACTTCCTTGCCGTCCTTCCATTCCTTTTCCTTACCGAATGCGATCTCAACAGGAAGGAAACGGCAGTATCTCCTGAGCATTTCCTCTATTCGTGATTCTTCCAGGAATTCCTTGGAATCAGCATCAAGATGCAGGATGATCTCGGTCCCTCTTTCCTCTTTCTCAATATCTTCAAGACTGTACTCCGGGCTCCCGTCGCAGGCCCATTTAACCGCCTTGCTCCCTTTTTTATATGACTTTGTCAGTATCTCCACCCTGTCACTCACCATAAAGGAAGAATAGAACCCGAGTCCGAAATGGCCGATGATGGCATTGCTCTGGTTCTTGTA
>CAZILN010000354.1:0-14389 GCA_964540005.1 uncultured Bacteroidaceae bacterium
CATGGGTCCGGGAAATCCATCGGGAGCATAATAATAATTATACTGTGGATCGAACTCGATATAGTTCCCAACATACAGATCCAGGTAGCTGTCGTTGTCATAGTCCAGCCATACAGCACCTACGCTACACTCATTTCCATCCACACCGGCTTTTTTGGTCACATCGGTAAATGAACCATTCCCATTGTTATGATACAGTACATTGGGACCATAATTGCTTACATAGATATCCGGGAATCCGTCGTTATCAAAATCTCCAACTGTAATTCCCATGCTGTAGCCCCTGTCACCAACTCCTGCTTTCCCGGTAACATCTTCAAATCTGCCGTTCTTCATGTTCCTGTACAGGCGGTTCTCTGAAGTTGTTATAGGAGGGTGCTCCTCATTCATGCTTAAACCTTCAATATAATTACCATTACTCAGGTAGAGGTCAAGATATCCATCCTGGTCGTAATCAAGAAATGCAGCACCTCCACCATCAGATTCAACGAGGTTGCTTAAATGTTCATCTCCAATTGTACGAACGAAATCGATCCCTGAATACCTGATAATTTCCTGGTAAAAGTCTTCAGTTTCTGCCGGGAGTTCTGAAGCATTTTCTCCGCCTGAAGAAGGGGGTCTGTTTTCTGACTGACAGGCAAATAATACAAGACCAGAAATAAGAATACATATGCCTGAAATAAACCTAAATCTTTTCATAATCACAAAGTAAGTCAGAAAGAAATCCAACACAATATTCTTGCTGAATTTAGTACGTAAAATTAATTAAATCTTAATTAATACGCAATTCCTTCCCGGATTTTTGACCTCTTAACCGTATGCCCTACAGCAGTTCATGATCACAGGGAACAGGAACAACTAATCCGGGGAAAAATCCTCTGGTTCAGATTCATTTTCAGCAGCCTTTCTTTCCTCTTTTCCAGGCATCTGCCGCATGATGAAAAACAGTCGATATCCCAGAGATCGGCAAAAACAGGACCCGAATTCAGGCTGATACCATATTCCAGTACTTCCTCCAGTGATTTGATTTCCGGTTGTGAAAAATAATTGTCCCTGGCCAGTACTTCCAGGGCACCGTTCCCTGATCTTACAGGGATCACGGAACAGGATGACACACCTGCCATGAAGGCAAAATCAATGGATTTTTTTGCCCAGTAGACTCCCTCGTTTTCCGACTGGAAGGGTGGTCGAAGCAGGATGAAGGCACGGCTGGCTATTTCATGAGAAGCAAGGAAGCTGGCAGCATATTTGAAATCGCTCAAGGTCATTTTTTTATTCAGCATTGCCAGGGCTTCCGGATGCACGGTCTCAAGTCCAAGGGCCACCTGCAGGGATGGTTTCAGGAGATCATTTAACAACAGGCTGTTTTCACCAATATACACCGGATGGCTTTCTACAATGACTGTTTCAAAATGGTCAACCAGGAGGGCTATTGCTGAATAGTCACCAGGGGGTATGGCCCCCGGATCAAAGAAACTGCCACTGTTATATAGTTTCAGGTGCTTTGTTGCCGGTAACCGGGAAAGCGCATACTTAATCTGTGCCGGGATGGCTCCTTCTTCCACGGATTCATTGGTAGTGTTCTTCCAGAGGTCACACATCAGGCACCTGAAAGGGCATTCCCTATTTGTTAACAGTATGGTTGTAACATCCTCTGCCTTCCCCTGTTTTATACACTCCTTTTCTGTGAAAAAATGGTACGGCCGGCTGGGATCAAGCTTATTCTTTTTTCCGCGGTGGGAAGTGATCCATTGATTGTCAATGAAAGATTTCGGAAATTTACTCATAGATTGCCAGGAATTCCTTTCTGTAATCTGCCTCCTTTTCAGGAAAGAATTGAGAAAAAGTATCCACAGAAGCAGCGCCATGCTGAAAACGTCTTTTTGTAAAAACCGGCATATCCATTCCCGTTATAGCCTTAACTCCTTCAGCCACCACACGCCCCTTAAGTTCATAAAGCTTTTCATGATCCCAGTCAGTAAGTTCAACAAAGGGGATGCCCTCGGCTATTTCTATTACAGTTGGAAGGGTATATGGACTGAAGCCTTCAAATCCCAGGCTGTCGGCTGTGGAATAGGTACGCATATACCCCCTGCTTAATCCACCTGAATAGGTCAACGAATGCTTCATTTTACCAACGCCCCAACCCTCGTGATACAGCATTAAATTACTCAGAACACTCCTTATGGTTAATTCAGGATTTTCTTCGATGGGATAATCCTTAAGGTTTTCATCACCACCGTCCCCGTCAATAATATACTTCCAGTCAGGATACCGGGATCGGATGCCCTCAAGAAGGGCCAGGTTCATTGTAGCAGCCTGTATATCAAGAGGTTTATAATCCTCTACCACTTTAACTGCCTTCTTCCAGTCCAGGCCGGATGAATCTATTTCAACAGTTTCCAGAAACAGTTCCAGTCCCAATGCCTTCAGAAACTCACGGGCCTGTTTCACATCCTCGCCTTCTCCATCCACACTCAAGGTAAATGCCTTTAAGCGGGAGGGACTTTCTCCCAGTTCAAGAAGGGCATGGTAGGTTAACAGGAAAACAGCCCCACTATCTACCCCGGCTGAAAACGAAACCCCGATGGGTGCTTTACCGGGCCGTGATACCAGCCACTTTTTGATCTCCTGATACAGGGTGCCGATATACTCCCGTCCTATCTGGTCAATGTTATTATTCTTCAGGCTGTTCTGCCGGGGGGTAAAATATCGCCTGTAAACCGGGGCAGGATCAGGGCAGCCAAGCAATTCAATACTGGTAATAAAATGAGCCGGGGCCATCCTGGTATAGGATGGGTGAAACTGGTCGTCCAGTCCTTCCTTCCTGAGATACTCGTAAATGGTATCTATGCGTTCAGCCAGAACAAGACATGGACCATCCTTTAATTTCGCAATAAAAAACCGCAAGGGTCGCCCAATGGAGCGTGCCATCCGTATGGTTTTCCCTTCCACAGCCACCAGGGCGAACTGACCGTCAATCTTCCGCACAGCTTCTGCATCGCCGGATCTTATTCTTTCAACGGCTTCCTTCTTCGACATATTATAGATAACATTCTTTGCAGGATCAGTGAGATCCACCACCTGGTTTATATATTCCTGGTTCATTGTTCTATTCATTTAGTTAAGGTAATACTGTATAGCAATCTGCCGGGTCCATCCTGTGTTCAAAAATAAGGCTGGCCACAGGAACAAAGCAGGCGGCTCTGATACTCATGGCTGCAGTATGGAATGCTGATTGGACCATTAGTAAAAAAAAATCCGGAAGAAGATCGGAGATCTTTCTTCCGGATTTTTTTATAAAATCAACTATCGTTTTCTACCACCCTGTGTTCTGTATCAGCCTGTTCTCTTCTCCTACCTTACTCAGCTCCAATTGTACTGATGGTATTGGATAAAGTGCATGCCTGTCTTCAATGGGAAAAGCAGCAGTCAGATAATTTCTCTTGGTCGATTCTACAGAAATATAATCATTCAGGACGTCTTTATAATCTCCCCATCTTCTGAGATCAAAGAACCTGTGGCCTTCCATGGCCAGCTCAAGCCTGCGCTCCATCTTTAAAGCTGCCATGGCTTTGGTGGCATCCCAGCCTGCGGGGGGGTACTGGCCCACGTTATAGGTTGCCCAGGTAATGCCGGCATCATCGATGGGTACTACAATCGATCCTCCATCGGGTCCCTGGGCCCCTTTGGCAGCCCTGGCTCTTACCTCATTGATAAGCACTCGAGCGTTCTCGATGGAACCGGCTTCTATTTCAGCTTCAGCCAGCAACAGCAATACATCTGCATACCTTAGCAGGTGCAGGTTCAGTGAAGACAGCTGGTATGTGGACCAGCCCACCGAACTTGCAGCGTTATCGTTCTGTTCGTAGATATTCTTCTTGGGACTGTATGGCCCAGCCCAGGCCCTGTCCCTTATCCAGCCAGGAGCATGCAGGCCCCAGTCCAGGAAAGGAACATCGTCCCTTCCGGCCGTCCAGTCCAGCCTGGGATCCACTGCATCGGCAGGAGTCAGGTCTGCGTCGTTCCATGAACCATCCAGGAAAGGAAGTCCGTTTGCATCAACCTTGAACACATTGACCAGGTTCTGGGAAGGCTGGTGGAAACCGCAGCACCCGAACGGGCTCCCGCTGTGCGGGAAATTCAAGCGGTCGTTCCTGTTCCCGTTCTCGCCGTTCGGGTTTCCATCGTTGACCGATGCCTGGTACGCAAGGATGGTTTCCGGACCGTTATTATGTGTCACGTCAAATACATCATGGAAATTCTCTTCCAGTGCGTAGGGACCATTGTTGACCACATCTGTCAGCGTGACCAGTGCTCCGCTAAAATCTTCCTGGTAAATCTGGACCCTGCCTTTCACAGCTTTGGCATCCCACTTATTTATCCTGCCCACTTCGGTTTGTGTCACGGGAAGAAGGTTAATGGCTGCATCAAGATCAGCAAGGATCAATGGCAGCGCATCTGTTCCCACATTGGTTTTCCTGAAATCCTCATCATCCTCCGTATAATAGGGGATGTTCCCCCACATCTTCCAGATCTCAAAATGATAGTGCGCCCTTAAGAAAATAGCTTCGCCTTCTATTCTTGCCTGGTCTTCCGCCGAAATACCCTCAACGGTTTTTAAAAGAGTGATGGCGGCATTTGCCCTGTTCACTCCATCGTAATTAACCTCCCATTTAGAGTTTAGATAGCTATCCGTTCCCCCGGTTCCCCACTGGTAAAGCTCAATATCCTGTACGGGTTGCTGGTCACCCGGTTCGGATCCTTTATAGGCATCGTCAGAGGTTACACTGCCGAAAATCCAGTTACTGGCATTACCTCCCCATTCTCCGTAGTTCCCCCAGCCATCCAATAAGGAATAGGCAGCGATAAGGTTCGCTTCCACTCCATCCTGATTAGCCAGGACGAGCGCATCCAGGTTTCCCTGGGCCGGCCTGTTCAGAAAATCTTCGTTACAGGCAAAAAGCATAATGATTACTACTATGACAATGCCCGGTGTTTTTATGATCTTCTTCATTGTTTTATGGTTTAAAAGTTTGCATTTATTCCGATTGATATAATCCTGTTGGCCGGATAGGGTCCCCTGTCGATGGCCATCGCCTGGTCAGACCGGTCCCCCGAAGCTCCGGAGGTACTGATGGTAGGCAGTGCCGGATCGAGACCACTGTACCCGGTCAGGGTAAACAGGTTCTGTCCCTGGATATAGATCCTCATGTTCTGGAACAAGGACATTGCCGGAAGGGTGTAGCCAATCTGCAGGTTCTTGAGCCTGAGGTAGGAACCATCCTCCACATAGAAACTGCTGAACTGGCTGCTGTACTGGTCGTTCTGGTCCAGAAGGGGATAGATTCCATCAGTGTTAGTCGGTGTCCAGGATTCGGTCAGGCGATCCTGCCTTACGTTGGTGCTGAACAGCCTGAATACCGTAAACTCTTTGCTGAGGTTGAAGATATCATTTCCATAGGAACCGAAGAGGAACAGGCCCAGATCAAAATTCCGCCATGAGGCATTGAAATTCAGGCCTCCTGTAAAATCGGGATGCGGATTGCCTATGATGTCCCTGTCTTCTTGATTCACGATTCCGTCACCGTTTGTGTCATTGAAACGGAAACGTCCGACTGCCTTGCCATCCTGGGTTGGATGTGCATCCACTTCGGCCTGGGTCTGGAAAATCCCGTCCTGTACCAACCCGTAGAAGGATCCAATGGGGGAACCTAACTGGTTTATAACCACAGTACCTCCCCTGCCGCCGACCGGTCCATAGAAGAAATCCTGAACCCCGTCGATTGAGATGATCTCGTTCTTATAGTGGCTTCCGATAAGCTCCACTTCCCACTGTAATTCACCTGTAAGAGCACTCTTGTAGCCTATCGAGAAGTCAAGACCCTTATTCTCCATGGTACCAATGTTAACCATTGGAGGTGAGGCACGGCCAGCAGTGGCGGGGAGCGCCGGGTCAAACAGCAGGTCATCGACTGTACGATTGTACACATCTAATACAAAGTTGACCCTCCTGTCAAGCAGCGACAGGTCAAAACCGATGTTGGTGGATATATTCTCTTCCCATTTCAGGTCGGCATTGCCCAGCGCAGTCAGCCTGTAACCTGTCACAATTGAAGAATTGGTACCGTTTATATCGTAAAAGGTGTCCGTGGTACTTCCTCCGAACTGGTTGGCTGTTCTTCCCCCGGGGATACTCTGGTTTCCGGTAATCCCCCATCCTCCGCGAAGCCTCAGGTCACTCAGCCAGCCCAGGCTGCTCATAAAGGATTCAGAGGAGATACGCCATCCTGCACTGAATGCCGGGAAGGTCCCATAGCGGTTGTTGGCGCCGAATTTCGAGGAACCGTCCCTCCTGAGGGTTCCGCTCAGGTAATACTTGCTTGCAAAGTTGTAATCAATCTTTCCGAAAAGAGAAACCAGCGAATTGACACTTCCGTAACTGTTAACATTTTTGGTGCTGGGATCCCCCAGTGCATCCTGGATATACCAGGCGGCCAGATCGGTGGATACATACCCGGCCATGCTTGCATTCATCCAGTTCCTTTTGTAATCGATGGCTTCATAACCGGCCAGCGCGTTGATGTTATGGCTGCTGCCAAAAGTCTTCAGATAATTCAGCGTATTGGTCCAGGTCCATTCTAACTGTGTATTGTAATTCTCATTCATGCTCCAGACCATGGTAGGTTCGGAATTTTCCGGGGTCGGGTAGTTAAAGCCTTTGAAAAGGGTGTTATAGGCATTGACACCGAAACTACTCTTAAACTGCAGGCCCTCAATTATATCGACAGTGGCGTATAAATTACCGACCACCTGGTTTTGAGTTTGTACGTTGTCCTTGGCAGAGTAAGCCTGCTTGATCGGGTTGGTACCGTTACCCAGGGTGTTGGCTTTTGCACCGCCAAAATAGCCGTCTATATCATATACGGGAATGATCGGCTGCATCTTAATGATATTATTAACAACTGATCCTTCTCCCATATTCTGGCTGGTAGTACTATAATCTCCAAGACCTGCCACCGTCTGCATCCGCGAAACGGCAAAATTCTCACCGATACTTACACGGCCAAACTTAAATTCGCTGTTTGCCCGGATTGAATACCGGTCCATCCAGTTATATTTCATGGTACCGTCCTGGTTGAAATACTGGGCGGAAATATTGTATACAGCGTTATCAGTTCCTCCGCTCATACCTATGTTATAATCCTGAATCAGAGAGGGATCGAATACTTCATCCCACCAATCGGTACCCTGGGATGCCGGCATGATCAGGTTGTCAGGGTAGGAGTAAGTGCTTTCATCCACAGTCATGGTCTGGTTGACCCCGTCGTTTGGCCATATGTAATTCGGAATGCTTGGATTGTTCGGATCGCCGTAAATGTTGGTAGGCACCGTCAATCCTGCATTCTCATGGCTCCTTTTCACAATTTCAAAGTAATCCAGTGGATCCTGGATCAGGATCTTGTCAAAACCATTACTGGGAGTTGCGACGCCCAGGTTCACGTTCAAGTTCAACCTGGCTTTCCCTTTCTGTCCCTTTTTGGTGGTCATGATGATTACCCCGTTGTTTGCACGGGCACCATAAACTGATGCTGTGGATGGATCCTTCAATACCTGGATTGACTCTATGTCATTGGGATTCAGAAAGTTCATGTGTGCAGTTTCAATCGGAACCCCGTCAAGGATATAGAGTGGATCGTTGTCGGTAAAGGAACTGACTCCTCTGATCCTGACAGTGTTCCGGGTACCTGGTTGCCCATTTGTAGTAACGGAAACACCTGATGCGCGTCCCTCCAGTTTCGAGAGAACACTTGCAGACGTGATCTGGTTCATATCATCCACATCCACAATGGCCACTGCTCCGGTAATGTCTGCCTTTCTCATCGTGGTATACCCGGTTACGACAATTTCATCCAGTGCGGTGATATCTGGCTCCAGAACAAGAGTGATTTCAGTCTGGTCACCTACAGTAACCGCCACTGTTGAATAACCGATAAAAGAGAATACCAGGATAGCATCCGGGCCAGGGACTTCAATAGAATAGTTTCCATCGAGATCCGTGATGGCTCCCTGTGTAGTTCCCTGGATTACTACGTTGGCTCCTGGAAGCGGTCCTGAATCTTCAGTAGATACGTTTCCTGTAACCGTACGTACCTGAGCAGAAGCCAGGCCAATCGCAAAGCTAAAGAGGAGAAGAGACAAAATGCCACTTTTCCACAATGTAGAATTTCGCATAATTAAGTAGTTTTAGGGTTAGAAATGATACCAATGTTTAATTCAGTATTTTTGCATTCGTTCAAATATAATAATTATTTAATTATATCCTAAATAATAAAAAAAAATGCTTTCACTGAATGCTGTAGCATAAAATGCACAAGTCATTAATTATCAACGACATAACAAAATAATGTTCATTTTTTTTTTTTAACCACATGCGTAAAAATGGATTCTTTCTAAATAAATTCAGCCTGTCCAGACATATTTTACGGCTGGAATTGTCGTAAAAATCAGATATTTATTTTTTATCTTACCATTGGATAATCTTAGATTCAGCATGAAACCATTAACTACGATTCTTATGATCCTGGCATTGATCAGCCTGCCTGAAAGCTGTACCAGGAAAGACATGACTGTCCCTGATGAACAATCCCTGCCAGAAACCCTCCTGCTCAAGGATTTTAATCCGCGTTCCATCTTCAATGTAACAATCACAGATATCAGAAAGGCCCGGCACCCTGTGATCGATATGCATGCGCATCATTATGCCGGATCCGTGGAGGAAGCTGCCGAATGGGCCGGACTAATGGATGAACTGGGAATGGCTAAATGCATAATTATGACCCAGGCTACAGGGGCCAGATTTGATTCTATTATTGAGATTTATCAAGGATTTCCGAATCATTTTGAAGTCTGGTGCGGTATTGATTACAGCCGGTACAAGGAACCGGATTTTGCCCGGCATGCAGTTGCCGAGCTTGTCCGTTGCTTTGGTAAAGGCGCCCGGGGAGTGGGCGAACTGGGCGATAAGGGAAAAGGGCTCTATTATTGTAAACCGCCAGCCTGGGGAATGCATTCCGATGATCCGCGGATGGATCCCCTGTTTGACAAATGTGCTGAACTGGAACTGCCGGTGAACATACATGTGGCCGATCCGAAGTGGATGTACGAAACAATGGATTCTACCAATGACGGACTCATGAATGCCTACAAATGGCGCCTTGATAACCAGCCGGATATAGTTGGTCACCAGGGAATGATCAACATTCTTGAACGCACTATAAAAAGGCACCCCAGGACCACATTCGTGGCCTGCCACCTGGCCAACTGCTGTTACGACCTGGAACAGGCAGGAAGGCTGCTTGACAGTTGCCCGAACCTCTATTTCGATATTGGGGCAAGATTCGCCGAACTGACTGCCACGCCCAGGGCCAGCAGACAATTCATTCAGCATTATGCTGACCGCATTTTATACGGGACTGATATGGGGATAGACCCGAACATGTACCGGCTTACCTTCAGGTTGCTGGAAACGGCTGACGAGCATGTCTACCACAGAAGCCTGTCCTACCATTGGCCCTGCAACGGACTGGACCTCCCGGAGCAAACACTGGAAATGATCTATCATCAGAACGCTCTGGGGATATTGTACCGGTCCGGGCAGTATTGACATACAATTCCAAAGGCAAGCTGAAACCTGATTGATTATACTAAAACTCCCAGGGAAACCTTCCTGCTTGTTCCTTCAGATCCTGCTGTTGTCCTGTCATAAAAGGCTGGGATGCTCAAAGGGCATTCAAGAGGCAGCATTCTCCAGAGATTTTTTTTAAATGCGGAGTTTTAAGTTATTTTTGAACCCGGAACTCTTCAGGTATGGAGATACCATTACAATAAGTCACATGATAAAACCACTTTCCCGGACCCTTATATTCTTTCTGATCCTGACTGCATGCCAGTCCCCCTCCCATGATTCTAAAAGAGGAAGTAAAACACTTTTTTCATTGCTGCCATCCAGGGAAACCGGCATTGGTTTTGTAAATGAGATCGATGAGGGGGGGGAATTCAATATTTTAACCTACAGGAACTTCTATAACGGTGGTGGGGTGGCAATCGGGGATATCAACAGGGATGGCCTGGAGGACATCTTCTTGACTTCAAACCTGAATGCCAACAAGCTTTACCTGAACAAAGGAGGATGGAAATTTGAGGATATCACTGAGGTAGCCGGGGCGGGCGGATCTGGCGCCTGGTCAACCGGGGCCACCTTTGCCGATGTGAACAGCGATGGCTGGCTGGATCTCTATGTATGCAATTCAGGGCATATCGAAGGAGACGACAGGGAGAATGAACTCTACATCAATAATGGAGATCTCACCTTCACGGAAGAGGCAGAAGCATGGGGGCTGAAGGACAATGACTATTCAATGCATGCCTCCTTTTTCGACTACGATATGGATGGGGACCTGGACTGCTTTCTCCTGAATAACAATCTGATCGTCCCGAAACCCTCAGAATTCTACCAGAAATCAAGGAACGACATTGATCCTGATGGCGGGGATAAGCTCTACCGGAATGATGGGGACCATTATACTGATGTAACCCGGCAGGCGGGGATCTATTCAAGCGATGTGGGTTTCGGGCTTGGAGTATCTGTAAGTGACCTGAACGGGGATATGCTGCCGGATATCTATGTAAGCAATGATTTCTGGGAGCGGGATTACCTTTATATTAACCAGGGAAACGGCAGGTTTATCGATGAACTGGATGAGCGGATGGGGAGCACTTCCCTGAACAGCATGGGGACAGATATTGCAGATCTCAATAATGACGGGACATACGATGTGATGACCACCGATATGCTTCCGGGCGATAACTACCGGAATAAGACCATGACTGTCTTTGATCCCTATTTCCCTGCCGATTCAAGATACCGGGTTGGTTACCACTACCAGCTGTTGCAGAATTCACTCCAGATAAACGATGGTCGGGGAAAATTCCAGGAGGTGGGTCATCTGGCAGGTGTAGCGGCATCCGACTGGAGCTGGGGCGCCCTTATCTTTGACTTCGACAACGATGGATGGAAGGACATATATATATCCAATGCCATCTTTCACGATGTAACCTCCCTGGATTTCATCGAATTTATTTCCGACAGGAGAAACATAGATGAGTTAATAATGAAAAGAGGCCAGTTTGACTGGCGTGATTTTGCAGTACTGCTGTCATCGAATCCTTTAGCCAATTATGCTTTAGTAAATGGCTTGAGTCATTCGGAGATGCCCGGATCAGGGCTGATTCCTACATTTATAAACAGGGCGGATCAACTTGGACTAGGGGAGCCCGGATTCTCAAACGGAGCTGCCTATGGGGATCTGGATAACGATGGTGACCTGGATCTGGTTACCAATAATATCAATATGGAGGCATTTGTTTACAGGAACAATTCCACCAATAATTATCTGAAGATCAGCCTCCGGGGAGAAGGCAAGAATCTGTCAGGTATCGGCGCCCAGGTGCGGATCAGGCATGACGGGATTGAACAGTACCTGCAGAACTATCCCACCCGGAGTTTTGAAAGTAATGTGAGCCAGGGGCTGATATTCGGGCTGGGTAACAGTGACAGGATTGAAGAGCTCGAAGTGATCTGGGCAAATCACGCCAGACAGGTATTAACGGATATACAGGCCAATCAGGAGATCGTACTTCGTCAGGCGGAAGCCGGGGATAGATTTTTTTACAATTTACCAGAGACAAATACTACTTATCACGAAGTACAGCTTCTTAAAGGCGATCATAAACATGTTGAGAATCCCTTCAATGATTTTAATTATGAGATCCTGCTCCCTAGGATGCTCTCCACCGACGGGCCGGTAATTATTAAAGGGGATGTGAACGGTGACGGCCGCGATGACTTTATTCTGGGGGGAGCTAAAGATGACCCGGATAAACTTTTCATACAGGATCAGGGGGGCTGGCACAGTACCGCAGATAACTGGCATAGATTGGCCGGGGAGGATAAGCGTTTTGAGACTACCTGCGGCGCCATTTTCGATGCAGACGGAGATGGGGACAACGATATACTTCTGGGTGCCGGGGGAAATGAATTTTTCCAGGGAAAGGAAGGATTTATGCTTCGGTTTTATGAAAACGACGGGAAGGGTAACTTTTCCAGTAATGATGATAAGCTGCCCCCGGCATTCGGCAACTTCTCATGCATCAGGCCGGAGGATATAGACATGGACGGGGACCTTGATCTGTTCATAGGTGCACGGATCGTCCCGGGTAATTTTGGTTTGCTTCCACGGGCTTATCTGTTAAAGAATGACGGATCGGGTCATTGGACTGATGTGACCAGAAGAGAACTGGGTACAGCCGGAATGATCACCGATGCCGTTTGGAGTGATGTGGACAGTGACGGAGATAAAGACTTGCTTGTTACTTGTGACTGGATGCCAGTGAAGATATTTGAGAATATGGGTGGAAGCCTGAACTATAACTGGTTCCTGTCCGATCAGATCCCTTCGGGCTGGTGGACGGCCATTAAAGCGGCGGATCTGGATGGGGACGGAGACGACGATTATGTGGTGGGCAACTGGGGGCTGAACTCCAAGTTCAAGGCAAGCCATGACAGGCCCCTGACCATGTATGTGAAGGACTTTGATAACAACGGAAAATCAGAGTTTATCATCAACTACTATGCCCCGATAGATACCACGGCCTATCCCTTTGCCACCAAGGAGGATATGATGCAACAGATCCCTGCCCTGAGGAGAACCAATGAAAGTTATGAAGAGTATGCCAGCAAGACTTACGAGACCCTGTTGAGTGATGAGTCACAAAATAATGCGATTCTCTATAGCGTAGCTGTTATGGAGTCATCCTTGATATGGAATAATGGCAATACATTGATACTGGAGCCCCTCCCTCTTGAAGCCCAGGTGAGCCCTGTATTTGCCATTGTTGCAGAAGACCTGGACGGAGACGGTCACACCGACCTGTGGCTGGGGGGTAACTTTTACGGCTTAAAACCAGAAGTTGGATACAACAACGCGAGCAGGGGGATATTTCTGAAAGGAAATTCCGGCAGTTTTCGATATATTTCCCCGGTCGAAACGGGTATTGAAGTATCCGGGGAAGTAAGGGATGCGACCACATTTAAAGGTCCGGAGGGTATTAGGATACTGGTTGCCAGGAATAATATGAGTACAGTGATGTTTGAAAGAAACAATGAAGACTAATCCTTTTTTCATCATTATTTGGGCATTCTCCGTATTGCTTGTATCATGTGGCAGGGATAAGAGCTTATTCCAGAGAATGCTTCCCGGCCGGACCGCGATTGATTTCTCCAACAGGATCACAGAAAGCGAAACATACAATATCCTGAACTTTGAATATGTGTACAACGGGGGAGGCACCTCCATTGGTGACTTTAACAATGACGGCCTGCAGGACATATTCTTTACAGGCAATATGGTTAACAACGAAATGTACCTGAACATGGGTGACTTCCGCTTCCGGAAGATCTCAGGCATTGCGGGTATCGAGGGAGAGGACAGGTGGTGCTCAGGATCGGCCGTGGTAGACATAAACAATGATGGATGGCTTGACCTCTATGTATGCGCAACCACCTATGATCCCAGTGAACGCAGGGCCAACCAGCTCTATATCAACCAGGGGGTGAACGGGGACAATGTCCCTCTTTTTAAAGAACTGGCCGAAGAATACGGGGTGGCGGATACCACCCATACCACCACCGCTGCCTTTTTTGACTACGACAATGACGGGGACCTGGACCTCTTCCTGGCAGTGAACCATATGGATCCCCGCCTCCATCCCAACGCCTACAGGAAGGAGGGCGATATGCGTTTAACTGTCAATGCTGACAGACTTTACGAAAACAGCTTCGACCAGGACAAAGGCCACCCGCTCTTCAAGAATGTATCCGGGGAGGCCGGCATGCTCACCGGTGGATTTGCGCTGGGCCTGAACATCGTGGATATCAACAGGGATGGATGGAAGGATATCTATATATCCAATGACTATCTGTCGCGGGACCTGCTCTACATGAACAATGGAGACAAGACCTTCACCAACAGAGCTTTGGAGTACCTGAAACATACCTGTTACTCTGCTATGGGGATGAATGTCGGTGACGTGAATAACGACGGACTTGCCGATATCTTTGTACTGGATATGCTTCCTGAGTACAACGGACGCCGCAAAACCATGCTGCTCCCCAACGACTATAAATCCTATATTAATAATGAATTGTTCGGATACCCGTACCAGCATGTGCGCAACATGCTGCAGCTTAACCAGGGATACAGGCCTGACAACGGCAAGTTGATTTTCAGTGAGATAGCCCTGTATGCCGGAATTTACGCCACGGACT
>CAZILN010000355.1:0-9031 GCA_964540005.1 uncultured Bacteroidaceae bacterium
GTGATCCGTTTCCAGGCCATGATCCGGTAAATGTTCCTGCAACCGGTCCTCAGTACCATCCTGCTGATCCTCCGGCGATTCAGCGGCAAGGTCATTTTCGGTAACTATAGCCGGGTAATCAACGGGCTCCCTGTTTCCGGAATTATCCAGGTCGACATCAAGCATGGCCCTGACCGATTGAAGGAATCCTTCGAGCATCACCTTGTCTTCACCTCCTTCATCAAGGACTCCTGTAAATACAGACTTTTTAAATTCAAGCAGATGGAGTATCCTGTGTTCGATGGAGAATTCAGAAATCAGGTTAAATACTTGTATGTGTTTTTTCTGGCCAAGCCGGTATATTCTTCCGATTCGTTGTTCCAGCACGGCCGGATTCCATGGCAGGTCAATGTTAATGAGAATATTGGCGCTCTGAAGATTAACGCCCACGCCACCCGCATCCGTAGAAAGGAATAATTTCAATGCCTGGTCACGCTGAAACCTTTCGATCATTGTTCTACGTTGCACGGCAGGAATATCGCCATTAAGATATTCATACTGCAGGCCCATTTTATCAATCTCGCCGGTCAGCAGGTCAAACATCTTTTTCCACTGGCTGAAGATCACCATTTTGTTGCTTTGGTCTTCTGTAATCTCCCGTATAAGACTCTTTAATTCATTGATCTTATTGCCGAAATTAGTTTTTGTGTCCAGTATATAGGTTGAATCCGAAACCATGCGCATGCAGTTCAGGCATATAAGCAGGTTCTGTCTGTCTTCTTCGCTCAGGTAGCCCTGCAAGATCCATTTATTAGCCAGCCGGGCAACAACTTCATAATAATCCTTGTGATCAGATTTCTGTTCAGCGGTCATCTCCACAAAGAAATTCTTATCAATCCTTCCCGGAAGCTGGTCCATGATCTCCTTCTTTGTACGTCTGATCAGAATATCCTCCAGTGTTTTATTAATGGTCCTGAGGTTTTTATACCCGACCAGTTTCCCGTATTCATCCAGCACCTGGTGATTGTGAAGAAAGCGGAACAAGGGTCCGAGTTTGTACCGGTCAATGTATTCCACGATGGAATGCAATTCGTCTATCCTGTTCTCCAGGGGTGTTCCCGTTGTCACTATGGTATAATCGGAAAGGATCTTCTTAACAGATTTTGCCGCGAGTGTCTTCCAGTTCTTGATTCTCTGCGCCTCGTCAACAATCACCAGGTCTGCCTCCCATTCATTGATCAGGTCCAGATCATTGCGGGCCATGCCGTAACTGATGATCTTATAAAACCCGTTCTCCCGGTAAAGTTCCTTCCTTTTATGGACCAGGCCTTCAACAACACAGGCGTTCTTTCCGGTAAATTTACTGATCTCAGACTTCCACTGATACTTTAAAGAAGTAGGGCATATCACCAGTACCCTGTTCACATTAAAATACCTGGTAAAAATTTCAACGGCTGCTATGGCCTGTATGGTTTTTCCAAGCCCCATATCATCGGCAAGCAATACCCTGCCTGCTTTAATGATCCCGATGACGCCTTCTTTTTGATAGGAGTAAAGCCTGGTGTGGATCAGGCTGTCAAAGATCTTGCTTTCCGGCCCATTGGGAAAGATTTCCTTTAGCTTTTCTTTCCTGTCCCTGTTCCTTTTGTACTGTATAATGTATTCAAATACATCAGGATAGATCCTGAAGGCCGGATCCGCTTTAAGGGTCTGTTTGATAAAATCATCCAGTTCGTAGATCATGCCTGGCAAAAGGATGCCATGTTTGTCGAAAAATGTGTCTTCATTCTCATAATGCATACCGGCATCAGCTTTTTTCAGGCGGATAAGCCTTTTATGACCATAAAGGATGCTCAGAGAGGAATACTCATTTTTCTGTAATTGAGTAAAGTACTTCTGGTTCTTTTTAAGTCTGAGTAGATGAAGCAGAACATATTCGACATGTTTGCATGTTGCCAGCGTATTGACCTTGAAATCCGGGCATGAACAATAATTAAAACTGCTGATGTTATCCCTGATTGAAACCTTATATGTTTTATTTGTTTCAGGGTTAAAAACCTCAAAATCTGAATATACCGGGTGATTGCCCAGGTTTTTAAGCCTGAAATTCTGTTCAGATGCAAACTGTTTCCGCAGTTCCGCCTGCCACTGATCAAGAGTCATGTCCCTGGGTTTCCTGTAATAGGGTATCCTTTTCCTGGTCTCTGATCCCGGCATTATGTAGAGATTTTCAATTGAATATACATTCAAAGATAATACATAACTCAGAATATACCTTTGGATTTATTACAGCAGGATTTCCCATTCTCTTACAGACAGGATTTTTCCTGCTTTACCAGGATTTCTTGAGTCTTGGGTAGGAATAAGACTCGTAAGAGATTTTGACTCCTATTCCTGGAATAGTTTTATATAATCACTGAAAATGAATGATCTGTTTCTTTTCGATCCGGTAATCTCAGTAAGGATTTCCATTTTCTCCAAATCTTCTATTAATTTATAGGCAGATGGTAATGAAAGTGAAGTAATCTCCGCAACATTATTTGCATTGACCATTGGCTTATTATATAGAAATTCAAGAACGCGTATGGCTTTTGGCATCCTGCTCCCTAATTTCTGAACTTTCAGATCGATGGAAGATTTTAACTTCAGGATAGAATCAAAAGTTGTGATGCCATTTTTTGCTATCTCAATTATCCCGGTTAAAAAGAATAAAATCCATTGAACCAAATCGTTATTCTCTCTTACGCGGGATAAATTATCAAAATACAACCGTCGGTTTTTTTCAAAGAAATCAGAGAGATATAATACCGGCCTTTTCAATATATCTTTACTCACAAGATAGAGGGGGATAATCAACCTTCCCATTCTTCCGTTTCCATCAAGGAATGGATGAATTGTCTCGAACTGGTAATGGATAATAGCTATTTTAATCAGATCAGGGAGAAGTATATTCTCGTTGTGAATAAATTTTTCTAAATCGCTCATATAATCCGGAACTGAAGTGTGTACAGGTGGAATATAAAGGGCATCCTGAAGAGTGGCACCACCAATCCAGTTCTGGCTTTTACGGAATTGTCCGGGAAGCCTGCCTTCTCCTCTTACTCCTTGCATCAATGTTTTGTGAGTATCCTTTATGAGTCTGTTCGACAACGGCAGCTCCTTAAGTTTATGGATTGCTTGATTTATTGCATTAATATAATTCTGAACTTCAACCCAATCATTTCTATTCTCCGGAGGAATATATTCCACATCCAATATTGCATCCTCCAGGTTTGTCCTTGTGCCTTCAATTTTACTGGACTGTGTAGCCTCTTTTATTACGTGCATGCTTATAAATAGGTCTATATTAGGCAGGTATTCAGAAAACATGTCCAATCTTCCAAGCTGCCTGTCAGCCATGCTCAGTAAATATGAAATCTTTGGATTATTCAATGCCCATTCCCGGTTGATCAATTCAGGCTGGAAACTTTTATAATATCCTTGACGGATTATTTTACCAGATCGAAAATTTTGCATAGTTAAATCTTAAATAAGGAATGCGCTAATTTAATAAAAATTTAAAAAACTTAAATAAAACAGGGATTAATTTAAGAAAATTTCGAAATTCTTTAATAGCCGGCCTATCTATTTATGAATACATATCATTCCTAATTAAAAATCCCAGTAAATGCCAGGATTTCAGTTTGTTCTTGTAGTCCGATTAATCCCATTACTCCGACAGTAGTCTCCATAACCGTCCATGTGCGCAGGGTTTCCTTAACGGTAAGATTAAAATATTCTTTGAACATCCAAAAGCCACCATCATTGACATGAGAAAACATCAGACTTCCGGAACCAATTGCAAGAACCATTAATTCCGGATTAACAGAAGCGTCGCTAACAAATGGAAGAACAATTCCTGCCGCAGTCAATCCGGCAACGGTAGCCGATCCTACAAATACCCGGATCACTGTTGCGATCAACCAGGCTAAAATTAACGGAGATATGGTGGAGCCTTTTAACAGATCTCCAATAAAATCACTAACACCACTATCCACTAAAATTTCTTTAAATGCACCGGCACCCGCAATAATTAAAATGTACCATAATGATACTTGAGATGGACCTGGAAAGGGAATCAATGACTTCTGTCATTTTTTTACCCCGGGCTAATCCTAAGGTATAAATAGCTACCAGAACTGAAATCAACATCGCAATTACAGGATTACCGATGAAGCTGATAATTTTATTGAACATAAAATTTCCGGGTAATAAATACTCTAAAATTGTAGATACGCCGATTAAAATTACCGGTAGCAAGGCAGAAAAAATACTTACTCCCATTCCTGGCATCAAACATAAGCGCAATGGCAGTCGGAGCAGGATGCGGCGGCAGGTAACCATGTGTAACAGATAAAGAAGCCAGCATTGGCAAACCGACATATATCAGTGGTAATCCAACAGAAGCCGCAACGGTAAATACCAAAGGAACCAGGATGACAAATCCAACCTCATAAAACATTGGAATTCCAACGATGAATCCTGCTAATACAACGGCCCATTGAATATACTTCACACCAAAAGCAGATACCGGTTTAGAAGTAATTCGCTGTGCCGCTCCGCTGTCTGCAACAAGTTTACCCAGCATGGCACCCAATCCCAGGATCATGACCAGAAAACCGAGTGTTTTTCCTATTCCCGTTTCAATGGATTGAACAACGCTTTCCAGTTCCATTCCCTCCGCAATACCCACAAGAAGAGAAACAATGATAAAAGAAATAAACGCATCGAATTTGAAGACAGCTATTAAGATAAAGAGGATGACTATTCCTATAATAACAATGAATAAAGGCATATTGAAAATTTTGAGGTGTTAGCTGGTACTTTCTATTACCATTTTTGTGGAGAATTAGGGTTTTTACCGGGGTCAGATTCACTCACTTTTACTTCAGGATGTAAATACATGCTCGTGCCGCAATCAGATATGGTATTTCCGTAAACGTAGTTTTGCAGGCCCAGATTTTTCCAGTTATTACCGTATATTCCTTTGTCGGCACAGTTGTAAACGGTGTTATTCAGGATATATACTCCGGTTCCAAAAAACATTATGCCATTATTCCAATCAGAATATCCATCTGAAACATTCCAAACAGTGTTGTTTTCTACCCAAACATCACGCTTTTCAGAAAGCCTGTATTCGTTCTCTATCGAATTTTCTGTACCCTCGACAGTTATGCCTGCCTCGTTATGCTGCACACTGGTGCCCGGATGGATATCATGAATTTTATTATTCCTGACTGTTACATGAAAGCTTTCTCCTTTAATGTTTATACCTTCGGCGTTCCCGGTTTCATAAATATGATTACCCTCAATCCAGATGTATTCGCAGTTGTCAGGAAAGTTATTACGATAAGATCCGCTTCCTATATAAATGCCCTCGGCCCATTTGGACCTGAACTGGCCTGTGTTGTGTATGTTGTTTCCTAATATATCAATATACCGTGATGACCTTCCGATATGGGATCCTTCCTGCCCGGTATTATAAATTTCGTTATTCCTTATTATAATGTGCGAAGAACTTTTTACATAGATTCCCCACATCGCGTTTATAAATGTCAATCCTTCAATAACAATATAACTGCAATTGGTAATCTCCAATGAACTCCCTCTTGTTATTGTATCTCCTGAAACAATTACAGCCTCTGAACCATCTGCCCTGATAACAAGCGGGGCTTTTTCTGAATATTTTTTGTTTGACAGGATAAGGTTTGTATATGTACCTTGTTTTACAAGAACTGTATCCCCTCCTTTTGCATTATTTAATATTTCATTCAGATCTTCACCGGGATTAACTACAATTATATTAGCCTGAGTTGCCTGGAACATAGTTCCAAAAGTCAGGATCATTAAAAAGGTTTTCGATGCTGTCATAATCTTCATTTAGACTGTTAAAGATACAGTAAACTGTACCACCTTCGATATCCAAAAGTGTACCGGTAAAGGTATTAATTTAAGGTTAAGACAGGGTAATTAGTGATTCATTAGCTCTTTTCACCAAGGAGGAAAATTGACAGCCTGATTCCGATTAATTTCAGGATACTAATCTATAAGAAGAAGATCCTGCCAAAACACACAAATTGTTACAATTAGAGAGAAATATAGATCAGGAGTTACTGAATTGGAAAGAGGAATCGGAACAAAAGCCATTGCTTGTAAGAGGGGCAGGACAAATTAGGAAATCTTCATCCATAAGAAAGTCAGGAGAAAGTTTTGATTCTTTTTTAGAAATAAACTTTGAGGAACATAAAGGAGAACCCTTGATATGAATGAAGAACAATTCTTACAAGCAAGTAATAATGATGTTTCGGCTGGCCGGCAGATATCACGGCGCGCCTTCCTGAAGATTTCAGGCAGTGGCATTTTTATTTTCTTTACAACAGGAACTGACTGTGCGATTGCTCTGCAGCCACGCAGTAGCGGTTATCCCACAGACTTCAATGCATATCTGAAAATTGGCGATGATGGCCGGGTGTCTCTGTTTTGCAGTAAAATTGAAATGGGGCAGGGGATCATTACATCAATGGCACAGATGCTGGCAGAAGAGCTTGATGTGACGCTTGATTCGATAGACATGGTGATGGGAGATACCATGCTGTGCCCATGGGATAGTGGCACAACGGGTTCACGCAGCACGAAATATTATGGGCCGCCACTTCGAAGGGCAGGAGCCGAAGCGAGGGCAATATTGCTGCAAATGGCATCAGAACAACTGAATATAACACCTGAGCGCCTGGTTGTTAAAAATGGCGTGGTTTGCGATAAAATGAATGCAGCAAGTAAAGTGACATACGCGGAGCTGGTAAAAGGTAAGCAAATCGACCACCATCCCATGATGCCACATTAGCAACTGTCGATGTCTCAAAAGCTGAGAACATTGCCGGTGCGATTGTGATTCAGGAAGATGGCCTGATTGCTGTGTTGCATGAAAAGCCGTGGCTGGCAGAAAATGCGCTTGCATTAGTTTCTGCGAAATGGGATGTACCTGAGCCTAATGTGGATAATCAGTCCATTTTCGATTATCTTAAAAAAGCTGCACCCGATGGCCGCGTTTATGTTGAAAAAGGGAGCCTCCCTGATGGGCATGCTGCTGCGAAACAAAGAGTTAAATCGGAATTTTATAATCACTATGTTGCCCATGCACCAATAGAACCATATGCGGTATTAGCACATGTAGAGGATGAACAAGTAACTGTTTGGGCTTCGACACAGGCTCCTTTTCGCGTACGAGGTACGGTAGCAGAAACTTTGGAGATACCGGAAGAGAACGTTCATGTAATTACACCTTTTGTAGGTGGTGGGTTTGGAGGAAAAAAATCAGGCCAACAAATCAGTGAGGCTGTAAGATTATCGAAAATTACAGGGCATCCTGTACAACTTGGATGGACCAGGAGAGAAGAGTTTTTTTATGATGCGTTTCGTCCGGCGGCTATTGTTCAACTGGAATCTGGCTTAAATGCGGAAGGCCATATTATGTTCTGGGAGTGTGATATCCTATTCACCGGTTCGCGAAGTTCGGAACCGATTTATAACGTCCCGCATTTTTGTGTAAAAACTCGAAGTGCGGGCAATGTGCATCCATTTGGAACGGGTGCCTGGCGAGGACCTGGAAGCAATACAAACGTTTTTGCAATGGAATCGCATACCGATATTCTTGCGCAGGCAGCAGGAATGGATCCTCTGTTATTTCGCATGTATAACTTAACAGACGAACGCATGATTCGTGTGCTCAATACTGCTGCGGATAAATTTGGACATAATTTTAATAAAAGTCCCAGCGGCATGGGATACGGTATCTCGTGTACGAATTATTTGAATACCTACGTGGCAACAATTGCACACGTATCTGTGAATAAAACCACCGGAAAGGTGAAAGTAGAACGCGTTGTGTGTGCCCATGACATGGGTGAGATTATTAACCCACAAGGCGCGAAATTACAGATTGAAGGTGGTATTACTATGGGGCTTAGCGCTGCGCTGTCCGAAGAAATTGAATTCAGTGGCGGAAAAATACGGACGAGAAACTTTGATTCTTACCGGATTACTCGATTTTCCGATGCACCCCCGATTGATATTGTGCTGGTCGATAATCCGGATGTACCGCCCCAGGGGTGTGGAGAGCCTGCGATCACAACAGTAGGTGCAGCGCTTGCCAATGCAATTTTCGATGCTGTTGGAGCCCGGGTGTATACATTGCCTATGACACCGGAACGGATATTGGCAGCGATGGAATAATGAGTTATAAACCTAATTTATGTTTGGATATGGAACATGTGATTGCGGGCTCCTGAACCTGGAAATGTAATTGTATCTCCCCCAGCTCACTGTAATCCCAAGATCCCAAAAAAACATAGGTATCAAAATTTCCCACCTTTAAAGCCCTGAAAGCAATATCCCAAAGAACCTGACATAAGTGTCCAAACTTGGACCATATACTTTTCTAAATTTACTAAAAAATAGGAGATAAATCCAGTTGCAGGCTACCTAACCCTCGTCCCAGCAGACCATGGGAGTCCTACAGCTAGAAGGAGTCGGACCTGATTATACAATGGCCTTGATATCAGACGATAATGCCCTCAAAAGTATTTGCAATCTCTGAATAAGCCACCTTATTTTTTCTAATTTCAAGTCTAATGCAATTCAATTTTCCACAAAAGCTAGCCTGCCCTTGTTGTACTTATCAGGGCTTCCCCGAAAACCCTTATTCTGAGGATTTGAGATATTGTTAACATCCTGAAAATTTTCATCAAAATTCTTAGGAGATTACACATTGTTATCAAAATACAAATTAACTTAGAGATATAGGATCAAGTTGTCTTATCGTGAGACTACTTGTTCTATTTTTATTTTACAGAAACAAAGTTACGTAGCGTTACCTTTTATATCCTTATAAAAGTTGCTTATATGACTAAAAAAAAATCAATATTAGAAACACATCCAAAGATTGCTGCACAATGGCATCAATCAAAAAATAAAAGAGATATTCGAACTGTTACGCATGGAACACATTATAATG
>CAZILN010000356.1:0-19133 GCA_964540005.1 uncultured Bacteroidaceae bacterium
CCGCGCCACGCTGTCGGCGGCTTAATTCCACCGTTCTATGCACTGTATTAGTTGTTGCCATGCACAGGAGGTAGCTTTATTTATAAGTAGCTGTATTTTTCGATGGCCACATTCGCTTACCTAATCGAGCATTTTCCTATGACAATACCTATCAAGTTCTTAAATAAAGAATTTTTCGAACATGTATACACTGATGCAATTATTATATCTAATCGTCTACTAAAATCCTAACTGTGAAAATATTACTACCTCTAATATTATCATTTTCAATTTTGTCAAGTTGTACTAAGGATCAGCTTCATTCTGATGATTTGATTGATCTTCAATCCAACAACAATGTTTATGGTAGTTGGGTAGTTGTTTCTTATAATAATCTGGAAAGTGATTCAAAAATAAATAAAGGTGATGTGGATTCATGGGATGGTATGGATGTTGAAATAAAATTCATGGATGACAGTACCTTTTGTGGAAGAAATACTTCAAATTCTGTTGCAGGACATTATACTATACACGAAAGTAGTTTTGATATTGATGTATATGGAGGAACTAAAGTGAGTCAACCAGAATGGGGGAATATGTTTTCAGATGTTCTAACATTTTTCAATTCAAAATGAATTGATATTATATTATTACTTAACTTATGCATTATCTTACAAAGTTCTAAGAAAGGAATACTAATGAAAAGAATGACTATTTTTCTATTATCTATTATTTTAATCATTTCGTTTTCTTGTAAATCCAAGCAGACTGGTTCCAGCTTAAATACTTCTGATTCTATCTACACTTCATTGCTTATAAACCATTTGAGAAATAATTTTGACGATATACATGATGTCTCAATGCGATTTCATCATTTTGATCACAATCTTAATGGAGTCATTCAAATTGGAATGCATTGGGAAAATGGTTCTATGACTTCGTCATCAGTGGTTTCAAATGAAACAGAAAATGACGAATTTGCCAAATCTTTGATTACAAATATTGAAAAATGGCATATCAAGGATCTTACCGGTCCCTTTGATATCGTGCTCCCATTTAGAATACAAATTGTGGGTAGTGACGATTCAACCTTTTCTAAAAAAGGGATATTAACCGGTGAAATTATGGATATTAAAGATAATCCGATCAAAACTGCAAAATTAACATTCCGATCTTCCACCAATCCGGATGATACAGTAAGAAGTTGCTATTCTAATCGCGAAGGCATATTTGTTAGAACGTTAATTCCTGTTGGAAGCTGGGACATAGAATGCACTGCGCAAGGTTTTCAAAAGGTGCTTTTACAAGATGTTATAGTTAGTGAAGGTGATCACCTAAGAAAAACGATTACCATGACGCAATTAAACTAATTTGTTGACCAACAAGGGCAATAACGCGACTGGATCATGCGCTATTTTGTTTCGAAAAATTTATGAGTGGGGACAGGATATTGCCCAGCACGTTATGCCCGAACCGTCAGCGATGTAGAATCATGAGCGATAATACCAAATTGCTACAAGTTGACGATGAAACCCTGTGGCTAATCAGCGGGTTTGACGGGTAGCGTGCGTAAATCGCAATGCACTGCTCGCTCGTTCTGAGCGCAGACACTCCTTCAGTACGCATCCAGGTCTGCATCATGTATTACTCACCAGCCAATTTTTCCCTGGCGATTTTAGCGCCGTTTCTCAGGAATATCCGTTCAATGTAGTTATACGGTCCCTGCCATAATCCCTGCATGGCTTTCAGCCGGATCTCCCAGCTGGCTTTATGCTCAGGATCGGCTGCCAGGGCAACCTCTGTAAGGTGCAGGACCTTGACATATTCCCCGTTCTGATAATGCTTCTCTGCCAGCGCCACTATTTCATCCGGACCGCCGCCAAGATCGGCAAGATCAGGGAATATTGCTGATACCGGTGTTGCATACATATGGGAGGGGTTCCCGTCAAACCATCCTATGTATCCTTCGTAAATACCACGGACAGCCCAGTCAACCTTGCCGAAATATTCCGCGATGGGTGCACAGTGTTCAGGGTAATCGATCTCATCCATCAGGGTATACACGTCTTTACCTTCATTCAATCCCTTGACGGTCTCATCGTGTACATACTGCAGAACATCCCGGAAGTTGGTAACGGTGGCCTGGATATTGTTCTTTCCGATCAAAGGTTCCCTGTGTCCCATGCAGAAATATTCCGGTTCATACGAGAGGGCCAGGTCCATTGCAGCAATGTATCCTGTGGCAGGCCGGGTAGGTGTACCGCGCAGGGTATATATATTGGGAAAGAACTCATAGTAATTATCCCCTACAAAGACTGCTCCTAATTCAGGTACCCAGATGGTCATGACATCAGGGGTCTCACCCGGGGTATGGGTCATTTTGAAATGGATCCCTCCGAGTTCAAATTCATAGTTATCAATGAATAAAATTGTCGTTTCTACCGGTGTATCTGCCATGATTACGGTATCCTCATCGAATGGTATTCCCTGCCATATGGAATTTCTCCTGGCATAATATCTTGCCAGCATGTCCTGGTACCCAAGGTAATTTACATACTCCCGCTGCGCGATCACTTCGATCTGGTCATTCGTTTTCCAGTCACTTATATTCATCATATGGTCATGATGGCCATGGGTGATAAGTATGGCTTTTAAGGGATACTTTTCAATAAGCTTCCTGAAGTACCTTGGGGCCGCCATGGCCCCGGTAGGATCGATCAGCACGCTTCCCTCAGCGCTTGTGATCAGATAGGAATTGGACTCTCCTTCCATCCTGTACAGGTTGTCCGTAATTTCGAGAAATCCCGTATAGGCATCTTCCAGCCAGGTTTTCAGAGGTTCCCTGGCCGGTAGCCTCTCCATCCAGTCAGGATTATATTGCCAGAGTTCATCATAGGAAAGCAGGTAAATATCATTAAGTTGATTGACCTGCTTTTTTTCACTGAGCTGATCATGGAGGTTCAATGGATAATTCGACCGCAGGGGCAGATCCCTTATCCTTTGCGGCTGGACCATAGAGTTTATCACTGCTGTAAACACTACCTGGTGAAGGAAGATTTTTTTACTTGATTCCCGGCAGGCACTGTCCTGGTAGTCCCTGTCCCGTATCAGCTCCGGCATCAGGCCAGCCCATTTTTCAGCAATCCCCAGTCCCGGGTTCCAGGAAAAGACCTGGCAGTTCAAATATGATCTCACGTCCACTTCATCAACAGCTGTTGTTACTATTGGAAGAGTGTTATAATCAAGTTCCACCAGTTCAAGTACCCTGGACCAGTATTCTCCCGGCTCAGAACCAGGTTTAATACCGATGTTGTTATCCAGGGATACCGGCCTTAAGACCACGTCACAATCTTTATCTAAAATATAGTCCTCAAAAGTGTTCAATACAAGGTATTCGGGGTCTATCCAGATCAGAGTTTTGATGTCATTCTTAACCAGATCTTCTACCTGGGCTGCTGCAAAAGCTTTTATTACGTAGGGATAATTCCTGAACGTGGGATCCATATCGGTAAACAATAGCCTGACATTTTCAGAGTGAAGTTTATCGATAGGGTATTTCGCTGTGTCATCAAGGACTACATAGACAGGACAATTATTATATTCCTTTCCAAAATCACGTATGCTGTTTACCAGGGCCCGGACTTTCTTCATCTGGCTGAAATCGGAAGCATAGGTGACTACGGCAACATTATTCGGTAAATTCGAGTCCGGAGAACCAACATCTTCAGGACGGGGTTGAGAGGATATATTCACGCAACAAAAGGCAAGAACAGCAACTACTGTTATTCGGGAATAAATCTGATGCATATCATTAAGGATTTAGTGGATATGGCTCCAGGTATCCAATAACCGGGCCATCAGGCATTAATAAGCTGAAAAATAATCAGTTAGATTGAAATTCGTTATGGTCGTTATCCTGAATTATAACAAAATATGTCCGATTTCGTACAGTAGGATGTTCAGAAATGAAACTTGAACAGGATTATACTACATTTCTTCTTGAATAGATTTCAGGACAGGTATTTCGATAATGTATTCAGCAAATAGTGGGACCAGATTGGTGTGATCAGGCAATCATCAAAATTATTCATCTCATCCTTCTCCTCAAGAGAATAGGCAGTTTGGGCAATAATATACAGTTTTGAATTGATCTTCTTGAAAGGCATCTATTAGGTAATAAAGAATACTCAAAACTATTGCATAAGCAATAATCCTTTGTTGAGGTTTCATGGATGAGTTAATTTGGTGAATAGTGGAGGACTACCCTTCTTTAATTTATTATAGTCGGACAGCACTGTTTTTTTGCAAAACCTCCAATAAGACATCCTTTTTTATGGGCTTTTCTATAAACCCGTCAATGTAGGTTGACACAAATTTTTCCTTTTCACTTTGAAAGACATAGGCTGTTTGGATAATTATTGGCAATTCGGGTCTGAATCCTTTTATCTGCCGGGCTGCTTCATATCCATCCATTATTGGCATTTTAACATCCATTAAAACAAGTGATATGGAAGGATTATGTTTACATGCCTCAACAGCCTGCAATCCGTTGGCTGCATAAATAATGGTTGCGTTCAAACCTGAAAGGTATTCATTAAGCAATTCAAAGTTTGTTTTTATATCTTCTGCAATGAGAATGGATGTAACCCCAGTCGGTTTATGTTCATCTTGTACCGTTATGGTTACAGGTCTGCGTGGCTTTACAGGTTTATAAGGAATTGAGATAATGAACACTGAACCTATTCCGGGTTTGGAATCCAGATGGATCTCACCGTTTATAGCATTGACAAAGGATTTTACAATTGAAAGCCCCATACCGGTTCCTCCATATAGTCTTTCATCGCCATGATCGATCTGGAAAAATCGATCGAAAATTTTTTCATGTATTTCGGATGGTATTCCAAGACCAGTATCTTCAACAGTAAATTTAATGAAATTACTATCAAGCCTGCAGTTCACTTTTATATGGCCTTCAAGTGTAAATTTTATGGCATTGCTTACCAGATTGTTAAGTATCTGAATTAATTTGGGTTCATCTACCAATACAATTGCTTCATCATCGGTGAGATCGGAGGATACGGCAAAGGAAAGGTTTTTAGTTTCGGTATTGAGAGTATTTTGACTATTTATTAACTGTAAAAGTTTGTTAATGTCAACCTCTTTTTCTTGTGGTTTCTCCTGGCCTGCTTCTATTTGTGCTATGCTAATAATATCACTTACAATTGACAGGAGCTGATTGCCGCAATCATGAATTATTTGACAGAATTGTTCCCGTTTTTCAGGTAAGAGATCTGGATTGGTAATCAGATCTGAAAATCCCATAATACCGTTCAAGGGTGTTCTTATTTCGTGGGAAATGTTATGCAAAAAAGCTGTCTTAAGCCTATCAGATTCCTCCGCATGTAATTTGGCTGAGCGGAGATCAGTTTCCATAAGCAGACGCTGGGAGATATCTCTGAATGCAACAAGCATAAACCTTTTCTGGCCAATAGTAACGAGGGTTGGTCCAATGTCAGCAGTAAATGAAGTGCCATCTTTGTGTTTGAATTTGATATCACTTCGTTCATCTTCTTCTCCCCTGAGTATTTTTTCAATTTGTTCAAATATAAAAGGAAGCTCTTCGGAAGGATGTATAGTGGTGATATCAAGGTTTAGAAACTCTTCACCTGAATAACCAAGCATTTTTAAACATGCCTGGTTGCACATCATGAATTTTTTTGTTTCCGGGTCAAGAAGGAATATGCCATCATTGGCGTTATCAAAAATAGTTCTGAATTTTTCTTCTGAAGTTTCTAAGGCTTCAACTGCATGCTTTCGTTCTGTGATATCGGTTGTAACACCTACCATCCCAAGGATCTCACCATTTTTGTCTTGTAAGGGTATTTTCGATACCAGCAGCCAGAGTTGGTTGCCGTCCTCACCGAATCCAATTCCTTCCCTGTTCAGTATTTTAGAACCCTCCTTTATTACCTTCTGATCTTCGAGGAAGAATTGTTGTGCCATTTTTTTTGGAAAAACCTCGGAATCGATTTTGCCCAGGATATCTATCTCAGAATTCAACTTCAGGTATTTTAAATGGTTCTTTACTTCCTCTTGATGTACCGGATTGATAATGATTTTACGGTATTCTTTGTCTTTCACAAAAACACCGTTTGGCAGGTTATCAATCAGTGTCCTGAGTAAAGAGCGTTCCTTTATTATCGCTTCTTCTGCCTGCATGCGTTTGGTCATGTCCTGGTTCACACCGTATGTCTTCACGGTACGGCCGTTTGCATCTTTTTCAATACGAATATGGACAGTGATGTAGCCTATCTCGCCATCTGCACAGATTATGCGATGGTCCAACCGGGAATAGTATTCCGGGTCGGTTGTTTCCAGGGCTTTCTGAATTTCCACACCAACCACAGCTATGTCATCCTGGTAAACGAACCTTTGAGCATATTTTGCTGAGGACATGATGTACCCACCTTCCAGTTCTGCTGTTGTATGTAAGAGTGTATAGAATTGATCGTTGAATGTAAACTGGTCGCTGACTACGTCGTACTCCCAGGTGCCGAGTCTGGCAATTTTCATTGCCTCGCTCAGCAGGGCTTCGCTTTCTTGAAGAGCTTCTTCCGCCAGCTTGCGTTCGGTGATGTCGCGTGCCGTGGACAATGCTCCGGTGACTCCTCCTTCTCCATCCTTTAGAACGCGGCACCACCATGCGAGCAGTCTTTTTTGACCATCTTTGCGCCGTTGCCAGCTTTCAATATAAACGGTGCTTTCATCTCCGCTAAAGATAGGTTGCACCTCAAAATAGGTTTCTTGTTCTCCTTCGAAATAATATTGGGCTTCCTTCCCGATGACATCTTCCCCGAAAAATTCCAGCCCCGCCTTGTTAGCCCATGTATAGACCTTGTCGTTATCTACCTCCATGATAATATCCGGGACGGCTGCAAGAATGGCATCCTGCCGTAAACTCAACTCTCGAAGTGTTGTCTCGACCCTCTTGTGGTTGGTGATATCACGTCCGATAGTCGATGCGGCAATGATCCTGCCTTCAGGATCCCGGATTGGCGAAATCGTTAGTGAAATCTGAATGTCTTGACCATCCTTTCTGCGCCGTACTGTTTCATATTGTTCGATATGTTCGCCCGATAGGATCCTGTCTAGGATCTCCGGCATCTCGCTTTTATTATTGGGCGGAATCAGGTGTGATATGGATTTGCCAATCATTTCGTTTTCGGTATACCCATAAAGCTTTTCTGCACCTTTATTCCAACTCGTGATAGTTCCATCTATGCGTTTCCCGATAATGGCATCTTCAGATGATTGAACGATAGCGGCAAGATGTTGCATCTTTTCTTCCGCCTCTTTACGATCGGTAATATCTCTTGAAATACCCATAATGCCAATAATTTCTCCGGCCTTATCCCGTAGCGGTATTTTAGTAGTTGAGGCCCAGGCTATGTGTCCGTCCGGCCAAACCTCTTTCTCCTCCTTGGCTATAAGAGGTTCGCCGGTTGCTATAATCCGTTGCTCATCTTCAAATGCCAAGCTTGCATGCTCCTTATCGAAAAAGTCATAATCTGTTTTACCTGAGGCATCCTGTGGATTGTTCAAGCCAAACATCTTTGCCATAGTATTATTTATCCTAATGAAGCGGCTCTCTCCATCCTTGAAGTAGATATTGTCTGGTATAGTATCAATCAGACTGTTAAGCAGGTATTGTTCCTTACTAAAAGCTTCTTCTGCTTTCGTAAGTTCCGTGATGTCATTTAGCACTGTTCCGATATGATATCCCATGGAAGTTTTAATAGGGAATACACTTTGCAGAACGGTCTTATATTCGCCTTTTGAAGTTAAAAGATTCACATTGAAAGGCTTATCAAAGTATGTGGACTGACCAGTACGAATAAATTCAGGTAAGATATCTTTAAATGATTCTATTTCAGGTCGTAAATTACTTTCGGGGGGCATTAACTTTAGTTGCAAGTCCCATAAGGGGACACCGGTAATCTGTTCGGTTCTTAATCTGGTTATTGATTCTGCGACTTTATTGCATTCAATAATAATACCTCTTTCATCAGTCAGGATTATACCTTGGGATGATTGTTCAATAAAGGAGCGGAACCTTTCTTCGCTATCTTTTAATTTACTTATGGTTATTTTATGAGAAGCAATCTCATTTTCCAAATCAAGATTTTTTTTCTCCAGCTTGGTAATCAGCCGTTCGCTATAAAGTTTTAGAATTTCCTTTTCATCATGCTCTTCATGCTTTATTGGGGCAATTTTCACGTTCGCTGATTTTTCTGTTACCTCTTTAATCAGATCTAAAAATACTTCCGGTTCTTGTGGTTTGCGTATGAATTTCTGGGCGCCCAGCATCAGGGCAAATTCTTCATCCTTTTTATCGATGTAAGTTGCCGAATAGAAAATAAAAAGTATTGTACTCAGTTGGATATCTTTCTTGCATTCCATGCAAAGCCGAAAACCATCCATTACCGGCATAAGAATATCGGAAATTATTAGATCGAACTTATCGGAGCGTAATTTTTCAAGGGCTTCCTGTCCGTTGCTTGCAGAGGTGACATCATAACTTTTGCTTTTCAGCAATATCATCATCATCTCAATATTCTCAGAATTATCATCTACAATAAGAATTTTCATATTGCATCTGTTTAATATTGTACTATAAATATATGCTGATATTATCCGATTCCTTAAAGATTTTTGAAAAACTGAAATCAATATTAGTAAACAGTAATTATAAAATTGGCCTAATTTCCCGGGGATTGTCCCGGAAGACAGGGTCCAGGACTTGACTATGGAACTTTTATTATTATGAAAAGATAGCTTATTTTATACTGTTAACAAAGTATTTGTGGATTAATTTACCACTCTCGCTATGTACTTATTTAATACTTTTAATGAAGTCAAACAGAAATGGATAAAGATTATATACTCGTATTTGGTGGCACAGGTTACTATGGAAGGCATATTGTAAAATCCCTCCTGGATCATGGGGAAGCCGTAAAGGTACTCAGCAGGAATATCAATGAAGCACGCGAAATCCTTGGAGAGCAGGTTGAACTGGTTGAAGGAGATGTGCTTGATGCATATAGCATAAATAGTATTCTGGATTGTGCCAGGGCAGTTATCATCTGTTTATCAGCGTCCTCCAACAGGAAGCAATTTCGTAAAGTATTTAAGATAGAACAGGAGGCCGTTTTAAGGATCCTGGATAAATGCCAGGAGTGTAAAATAGACAGGGTGATATATACATCGGGGTATGAAATGAAGACCGAGATTCTGCGGCAACTGGGTATTGAGAAATTCAACAAGATAAAACTGGTAATCGAGAGCAGGATCAGCGAAATGGACCTTAACTGGACCATTCTTGGATTACCTCCTTCTTATGAATTGTTTTTCGCATTGCTCCGGGGGAGTAAACTGGCCGTACCCGGAGGAGGCATGCTTCCTGTGCCAACAGTATCACCGGTCGATGTTGGTGAGATCACGGCACAGACTGTTCTGCGCAATGACCTTTCCCACATGAGGATTCGTGTTCCCGGACCCGAAGCCATTTCCTTTCCGGAAGCAGCCTCAAGGATGTCATCGATTACCGGAAGATCCATCAGGCATGTAAAAATCCCGCTGGGGGTTGTCAGAATAGCAACGGGACTGCTCTCAGTGATTGATCCCTTTCCCGGATTCGTTTACCAGAGCCTGTTATTACTGAATAATTTCCCTGAAGATATTTCCTCCAAGGTCGGTGATGATTTCAGGTTCCTTCAGGAGACTTTCAGTTATAAACCTGTCTGGTTTGATGCTGAAATCAAAAGAAGATTACTCTAAGCTGAATCAGGGGTGAGAAATATGTACTTTTAGAGGAGTTAAAACGAATGAGTAAAAACCATCCCGGCATCATGGGAATCAATAAAAGCAAAATGATATTATTGAATAGTATACTTTGCATGGTCCTGGTGGCATGCACCGATCTGTCAAATCCCGGGTTCATTGCAGACCTTCCGGATACTACGGGTATTACCGGAAACAAGGAAGGGGATACTGCTGTCCTGGCTGATGATTCCATTGCCTATAGGAGAAACCGGGCGATAGGCAAGGGCATGAACTTCGGAAATGCCCTGGAAGCCCCCAGTGAAGGCGAATGGGGCATGGTCATAAAACAATCTTACATAGCGGCTGTTGCTGAAGCTGGCTTTACCTCTGTGCGCCTGCCTATTTGCTGGTCGGTACATACAGATAACAATGCTCCTTATTCCATTGATCCTGTTTTTATTCAAAGGGTGGATGAAATTATCGATTGGTGTTTTGATGAGGGACTGGCTGTAATAATTACCATCCATCATTTCAACGAGTTTTATGATTCCCCTGCCAATGAGACCTATCGCCGGATGTTTTTCTCAATCTGGGATCAGTTGAGTACTCATTACCGGGAGACAGATAGCGAAAAACTGATCTTTGAATTGCTGAATGAACCCCACTCAACCATGACTGCTGAAATCTGGAACGGGCTGATCCCGGAAATCCTGGAAGTAGTCAGGGAAATTGATACAAACAGGACGTTGATCATCGATGTACCTGATTGGGCATACCACGGATCCATAGGGAAGCTGGTAATACCCGAAGAGGAGCAGAATGTAATTGTGAGTGTCCGGTATTATCTCCCATATGATTTTACTCACCAGGGTGCCCACTGGGCGGAGGGTTCGGATGAATGGCTGGGGAATACCTGGACTGCCACTACGGATGAGAAAAACACAGTACTGGCTGATATGGATCTTATCAGAGACTGGGCAGAACAACATAATCGCCCCATTACCGTGGGCGAATACGGTGCTATAATCCTGGCTGCCCATGAGGACAGGATCACCTGGACCCGGTATGTAAGGTCCCGGTTTGAAGCAAATGGATTCAGCTGGTCATATTTCGATTTTGGCGTTTATTTTCGCTCATATGATATTGAAAATAACAGATGGCTGGAAGGTTTCCCTGGTGTCTTTTTTGATTAGATTAAAAATATACCTGTAATTAGTTCCCTGCGAAATCAAGAAAAACAATACCAGATTGATAAAAATATCACGCATTTTCAAGTCCCTGTTACCGGGCATTTTCTTATTTGGATTTACAGTGGGAACAGGCAGTGTTACGGCAATGGCAAAAGCAGGGGCCGATTATGGGATGTCTTTGCTCTGGACCATTTTCCTGTCTTGCCTCATTACCTTCATACTGATCAATCTATTCGGGAAATACACTCTAGTGACGGGTGAAACTGCCCTCGCTTCAATACGTAAACATATTCATCCTGCAGTAGCAATGTTTTTTGTTGTGGCACTCACAGCCCATGTTTGTGGCAGTGTGATCGGAGTAATGGGCATCATCTCGGATGTATGTTTCGAATGGTCCAAAAAATATGTGGATGGAGGCATAGCTCCTTTGAATTTTGCGATATTTTTCATCGCCCTGGTATACATTATTTTTTTGTTGGGGAAATCAAAACATTTTAATAATGTGCTGGCAGTCATTGTTGGTATTATGGCCATTTGTTTTTTGATAAACTTCCTGATCCTGACCCCACCCTTAATAGAGATAGCAAAAGGAATGATCCCCAATGTGCCCGATACAAAACCGAATGAGAGTACTTTCCTGGTTATGGCTTCCATGGTAGGGACAACGGTCTTTTCCGGTTTATTTATTTTAAGGACCACCCTGGTCAAGGAGGCCGGATGGACATTTACGGATCTGAAGACTCAACAAAGGGATGCTCTGTTTTCAGGAATCATGATGTTATTGTTAGCGCAGCAGTGATGGCGGCTGCTGCAGGCACCCTTTATATTCAGGGTATTCCTTTACAGAATGTTTCTGAAATGATCTATCTCCTGGAACCTCTTGCAGGACCTTTTGCAGTAGCAATTTTCGCAATCGGACTGGTTGCAGCAGGTATTTCGTCGCAGTTTCCGAACGTGGCTTTATTGCCATGGCTTTTAGATGATTATAATCAAAGAAAACCAGACCTTACCAGGACAGCCTACAGAATAATTGTGCTGGCAATTTCACTTCTTGGTTTGATTGTACCTGTATTCAATGCCAAACCGATAGCAGTAATGATCACTTCTCAGGCTTTTGGGGCGTTGGTACTTCCGGTAACTGTTGCCTGTATCCTGTATCTGGGAAATAAGTCTTCATTAATGAAAGCATATAAGTTCTCTGCAGGTTTGAATATTGTGCTTGCTGCCATATTAATTTTTGCCCTGGTAATGAGTTACATGAGCTATAATGGAATAATCGCTATCCTGATATCTCTATAATGGATAAGCTTATGGATTTAAGTAATAAGAATTTAGCATTAACTTGTCAAGAAAATTACCCTATAAAATTACATTACCGTCATGAAAAAAATCCTATTGTTGACAGCACTGGTGTTTACATCCGGTATCATTATTACTAAGACGACCCTGGCCAATTTCGAAACTAAATTTAATACAGCTATGGTAGAAATAAACGATGGAGAGAAAATTTATAACGAGCATGCAGATGAGTGTCTGGCTATTATAGACCAGGCAGCACAAAAAATGAAGGTTAAAGGAGTAGCAGTTATCGCATTTATTCCGGGCGATGCTACAAAAACATGGACTTCAAAGATGACAGTAGTCGGAGTTATATCCAATGGTGAAGCAAATTATCTTGCCATTGCATACTCTAAAGCTGCAGAAATGGCCGAAACATATAAAGATAGCGGCAGCGGCGTCAGGGAACCCATGTTAGGTGAATTCGGATACCAGGGCGGAGTAATGAAAAAAGTAACATACGGTTATATTCTTGCCGTTTTTTCAGGAGCCAGCGGAGAACAGGATGTAGAATTAGCCACTAAGGGTTTAGATGCGTTATATAAGTATTATTAGCAAAATCAGAGTAATTCTTTCTCTTCCAGTGAAGCCTTTATCTGATTGTGATTTTTCCAGAAGTTGGTCTCCATGTTTTTTAGTATCCTGTTAAATTCCGGAAGATCTTTAATATTATCGACTAAAGGATCAATTTTCAATAAAGGAATTATCAGGTAAGGATAATTGTCCTGATGCGAGAAAATTTCAAGGTTTTCAATGGCTTTTCCGGGGTTGCCAATATAAGAATAATACATTGCCAGACTTAAGTGTTTATAAATAGTATTATCGTTATCGGCATAATCCTTATATTCGGCAAGTATTTTTTCAGATTCCTCTTTCAGTCCTATTTTTGAATATGCAAGCGCTATTTTTGCGTTTTCACCTCTGCTGATATCCCGGTTTAAATATTCCTGTATTTCCCTGGATTGCTTATAATACTGATAAGCACATTCATAATCCCTCATGTAATAACAAATCATTCCAATATCCTTCATGATGTCATACCTGTTCGGATCTTTCTTAAGTACTTCAATTAACAATTCTTTTGTTTGCTGCAGATCTCCATCCTTAGCAAAAAGGACAAAAGCTTTTACATGTTCCGAATACAGATTTTCCGGACTGTATTCCAGTGATTTATTAATATACTCTTCAGCTTCATTAATAAAGCCGGTTTGCATAAAGGAATTGCTTATATGGAGATAAATGAAACTGCTTGTAAGTGAATCATTGGCTGCGATATCCAGGCTTATTCCCTTAAGTGCATATTCCAGGTATTTTTCAGTATCAGGAATATAATTCACATAAAAATCTGACAGGATGTTAATGACCAGGGCAGAATTGGGGTTGTATTCAAGAGCTTTTTCAAGATAAGGTACAGCCTGATCAGATTCTTTATTATTAATATAAAATACGGCTTTGGCAATTAAACTTTGCGCCAATTTGGAATCGTGTAATAATGCATTATCAGCATTATAGTTGATCTGGATTGAGTATTTCTTTTCAGCCTGAAAAGCATCCAGAAAGAAATATGTTATTGCAAGGTCAGCATATGCAAGGGCAAATTCATTATCGTTTTCAATTGCCTTCTTATAGTAGGTAATTGCTTCTTCAAAATATTCAAGGTTTCCTGAGGACATTCCCTTATACATTAAATCAAGACCTTTTAAAAATAGATCATAAGCAACAAGGTTCCCGGTAGGAACTTTATTGATCCTTTCTTCTTCTTCCGGAGTGATTATTACCCTGATTTTATCTGCAATGTTTTTTGCAACTTCCATCTGAAGTTTAAATATATCCTTTGCATCTCTGTCATACTGTTCAGACCACAGGTGCCTATCGGTATGTGCTTCAATCAGCTGAATATGAAGTAAGATCTGATCACCGATCTTCTGACCACTGCCTTCTACAAAATAATTCACATTCAATTCATTTGCGATCTCAGGGATTGTTTTAGGATTGTTCCTGTACTTTTCGACGGATGTCCTGCTGATTACCCTCAGGTCTTCTATTGTCTGAAGATTATTCAGTATGGATTCCATCAATCCGTTAATTATATGAACGTTGGAAGAATCATTACTGTCGTTTTTAAATGGTAAAACAGCAATTGATTTTTCCAGTTCGCCTGGCCTGGAAGAGAAAGGTTTAAATAGAATAATCAGGACAATGGCTATTAATACTGCAACAATAGTAGATATAAGAATGGTATTGTTCCTGTTTTTATTTTGTTGACCCATCCGGAGGGTATCGGCTTCATCTATTTCCGCATCCCCATTTCTGTTTCCAACCTCCCCGGGAGGATATCCATAATAATCGTGGAAACATTTTATAAAGTATGATGTACTGCCAAAACCGACCTTATATGATACCTCGGAAACGTTTAAAGAAGATTGCTTCAGCATTTCCAATGCATTTTTCAGGCGTACCTGTCTTATAAACTGACTGGCAGATAATTTTGTCAGCTTCTTTATTTTACGAAGCAGGTTGGAACGGCTCATACCAGTTTCACTTGCAAGCTCTGAAACTCCAAATCTTTCGTTTGACAGGTTCTCTTCAATGATTTCAGTGGTTCTGTTTATGAAATCATTTTCAATTAAGTGAGAATCTTGCATTACTGATAGGTAAAATGATGTTAGAATTTAGCGACGAAACGGATACAATTAATGACTAAAGATACAATCCCATATTTAAAAAACAGTATCATACTGTTTATTTTAGAAAACCAATAATTCTTTGTAAAAAGAGTCCATTGCGTCATAATTTAAACCCTTGCACCATAATTTAAACTGTTTCACCAAACTTGTTATGAATGGCATCATATATGATTAGTGATGCGTCATTGTTTGACAGACCTTTACATCAATGAAATTTTTTAAAATTTAAAACAAATTCATCATGAAAACACAACAAATTATTACCGACAAAAGAGTAGCGACAGCAATGCAGTCAGCTACACTTCTTACCATATTAATGACAGTAGTACTCATAGCTGCATTAATGAGTTTTACATCTTGCAGCAGCAGGGATGTGAACTCAGCCGGAGATAAGAAGGAGTCCGCAGAGGCACAGACAATCACAAAACCTCCCAGTATTGATATTCACACGGCTACCCTCATGGGTGATCTTGATGCCATTCATCAGCACATTAATGCAGGTTCAGATCTTAATGAAAGAGAACCATCTGTCGGATCCACTCCTCTGATTTCTGCCGCAGTATTTGGCAAGACTGAAGTGGCTAAAGCACTGATTAAGGCTGGTGCTGATGTGAACATTCAAAACAATGAGGGTTCGACCGCACTTCACTCTGCAGCTTTCCTTTGCCGCATGGAGATCGTTGAGGCTTTACTGGAAAATGGTGCTGACAAGAATTTAAGGAACAATTACGGATCCACTGCTCTGGAATCCATTTCTGCTCCTTTCGATGCTGTCAAACCCATATATGATATATTCAGTAAGGATCTTGGACCGCTGGGATTGAAACTTGACTATGAGTATATCGAAAGTACCCTTCCTGTCATAGCCGGGCTCCTGCAACAGGATTAGCTCTCAATAATTTGAGACTCTTTGATAATCAAATATGTTAAACATTAATAATTAGTAAACGAAAATGTCAGCAATAAACAGGAGATACGATATAGATTGGTTAAGGGTTATAGCCATAGGATTGCTTTTAATTTATCACATCGGAATTGCCTTTCAGCCCTGGGGAGTATTTATCGGATTTATTCAAAGTGACAAGTCACTGGATTCACTGTGGGTACCAATGTCTATGCTGAATGTATGGAGAATACCATTGTTGTTTTTTGTATCAGGAATGGGAGTTTGTTTTGCCATCAGAAAAAGGAACTGGAAACAGTTGATACTTGAGAGAACAAGAAGGATTTTAATACCATTCCTGTTTGGTATGATTTTTATAGTTCCCGTCCACCTTCTCATATGGCAGATATACTATAAGCAGGATATTGCATATTCCCTTCATCCAAGTCATTTATGGTTTCTTGGAAACATATTTATCTATGTGATCCTGTTGTCTCCTGTATTCTTTTTTCTGAAAAAACATGAAAATGGTCTATTCAACAGATGGTTAATGAATCTCTATCGAAACCCGTTGGGTTTGCTGCTGATAGTAGTCTGTTTTATTATAGAAGCATTACTGGTAAATCCGGAAACCTATCCGACATATGCCATGACTTTGCACGGATTTTTCTTAGGAATGCTGGCATTCTTTTTCGGATTTAACTTTGTTCTCAGCAGAGATGCTTTCTGGCTTACTGTCCTGAGATGGAGATGGATCTTGTTATCCATTGCTATAATTCTTTTTGTTATACGTTATGTTGTATTCCAGCTCACACCGCCGAATTATCTTGTAGCTGTCGAATCCTGTATGTGGATCTTTGCTGTATTTGGTTTTGCTTATAGATATCTGAACCACCCAAGTAAGACACTGAGTTATCTAAGCCAGGGAGCCTATCCGATCTATATCATACATATGATTTTTCTGTACATGGGAACTTTCCTTATTATTCCGCTTGACATACCAGCGGTATTAAAATTCATCCTGGTTGTGGCTTTTACAGGTATAGGATGTTTTGCTCTGTATGAGCTGATAATCAGAAGAATAAAAATTATCAGACCCCTGTTTGGATTAAAAAACACTAAAATAAATGAATACAATTGAAGCTCCTCGCCGCAAACGACGAGGAATCTTCGATCCTTCACTATTATTATTATTGCGCTCGCTTACCCCGCCGCAAGCAGCGGGGAATGCGATCGCAGGATTCATAAAACCCTGAACATGAAAAGATCAATTCTTCTACTATCAGTTCTTTCAGTACTGCTTTTCAGTGGTGAGGACGATCCATGTTGTCAATCCATCTATGGCATAGATTACAGATATATTCCTGTAGGTATATCTTATAATCACTATCTGTTTAAAAAGTAGTTATTACTGGTTGAGATCGCATAAATTCCAACCTGATATTGTAATTTTGAGTCAATCCTAAACTTTGATAAATGAAACGAATGAAGAATTTAATTCTACCGGTATTGCTGGTTGTTCCAATTTCCCTGATTGCTCAGGAAACTAATAAAGCTGATGCATTGGTTACTCCGAAAATTGCTGAACGTGAGATTTCGGTCGGAGGACCAGATGCCGATCTATCCGGATACAATAATCAATCCATTCAGTATGCAATTGATGCAATAGAAAATACCGGGGGGACCGTTATACTGAATCCCGGATTATATGAAATAGTTGCACCCGTGCGTATGAAATCGAATGTATGGCTTGTAGGTTCAGGGAAAGAAACAGTCCTGAAAAGGAGTAAAGGCGTACAAACACATTATATTATTGATGCAGATTTTGGTGAGTTGAAGCTAATTGTGGAAAATCCCGATGGCTTTGAAATAGGCATGAAAGTGCAGGTGACAGATGAGGTGCGAAACGGATGCTGGGATGTTTCCACGGCTTATATTACCGATATTGCTGATAATGTGATTTATATTGATAAAGGATTAATTCGTGATTACCGCTCAGATTTAAATGGCTTGCTATCCAATGCCTCTTCTGTAATAGAAGTTCTTGATGTAGAAAATTCTTCTGTTTCAAATTTGGTCGTAGATGGCAACCGGTCAGAAAACTTTTTTGCAGATGGATGTAACAGTGCAGGAGTACTGATATTAAGATCAAAAAAAATTGTGGTTGATAATGTTCAGGTCAAAGATTTTAACGGAGAAGGAATCAGCTGGCAGATCACGGAGAATGTAACTGTAAAAAATTGTGAAGTTTCAGGTAGTGGAAACACTGGTCTGCATCCGGGAACAGGTTCACCCTTTTCTGTTATAGAAAACAACGATGTACATCATAACGATCGTGATGGATTATTTATATGCTGGCGGGTTTATCAAAGTGAGGTACAGGGGAACAAATTCCACCATAACGGACGCTATGGTTTATGTACCGGGCACAAAGACAGCGATGTTATTTTTGAGAACAATCATATTTATAATAATAAAAGTGACGGAGTTAATTTGCGCGGGGAAAGGGAAAGTAATGCTCCTCACAGAAATACTTTTATCAGGAATATAATTGAAAATAATGGAACCGATGGAGGTGGCTACGGGTTTTCCGTTAATTCGCCTGCCAAAGATCTGGTTTTGGAAGAGAACATTTTCAAGAACTCATTAAAAACACAAAAAGCTGCTGTCTATATTTTTAAAGAAGGTTCGAAACCAAAAATGATAAACAACCAATTTGACCGGCATGAATTAGGCGAACTGGTATTGGAGCAAGAGTAATTCATGCATTCATGTAAAAATAAAAATGTATCTTCGCTAAAAATTAAAATAGCTGTTAAACAAAAACTATTAAATGGGTAGATCGCAAGAATCCTTCAACAAAAAGGAAGTAAGAAATAAAAAAGAGAAAAAAAGAAAAGAAAAAGTACAAAAAAGGCTGGCCAGGAAAGAAGGTGAGAAAAAAAGCAGCCTTGATGACATGATAGCATATGTCGATGAAAATGGGATGATTACTTCAACTCCTCCCGATCCTGGTAAAAAGAAGGATATTAAACTTGAAGATATTGAGATCAGCGTACCCAACAGGGATTCTACATATAATCTGGACCCGATAAGAAAGGGTACTGTTACTTACTTCAACGATTCTAAAGGATTTGGCTTTATTAAAGATTCAGAAACACAGGAAAGTGTTTTCTTCCATGTAAACAATACAGAAGAAGAAGTACAGGAAAACAATGTTGTAAGTTTTGAAGT
>CAZILN010000357.1:0-4348 GCA_964540005.1 uncultured Bacteroidaceae bacterium
TCCTTGAGGGTGATGATCTTTGTAAAATGTTGTTCAAGCAGTGTCTGAAGTGACAGGATGATGTAGGGATCATCATCGACGACCAATACTTTACCGGGAACCAGTTCAGGCATTTGTTGTGTTTCTTACTGCAAAGATGTCCATTTCTGGACAAAATATTGTCCAATTATGGACAAAAAATACAATTCAGAAATATATTTTTGTTATAAATCCTTAAATATTAAAGACTTGTAAAACATGGCATTCTGTTTGAAATTATTCTACTAACTGATTGTTTGATATAAATGAATTGTGATATATGTTCTATACCTATTTGAAATCAATCCTGCGCCGCCTCTGGCGCCAAAAATTATACAGTGTCCTGAATATTACAGGATTATCCCTGGGACTGGCCGTCAGCTTACTGATGTTCGGTTATGTAAGGGATGAAATGAAATTTGACAGGCATTTCCCTGATGCAGACAATCTGTACAGGATAATTCAGCATCATAACACCACTGATGCCCCCCCGGACTGGGCAAATGGCGCCCCGCTTATGGCTGAATCCATCAGGGATCATATCCCTGAAATAGAATCTGTCACAAGATTGCGGCCTATCTACCAGACAGAATTGACCTATTATCCGGACAGCCTGGATATTATTTCCCAGGTAGCTGAGGGATTCTATGCTGATTCCACATTCTTTGATGTTTTTGGTACCGAGATACTTCAGGGTGATATGAGCCACCCCCTGGCTGAACCACGCACCATGGTTATTTCTGAGAGCCTGGGAATAAAGATCTTCGGGGATGAAGCCCCACTGGGAAAAAGCCTTATTGTTAATGGCGGACTTTTCACCATCACCGCGATTATGAAAGACTTTCCCGAACATACTCATTTCATCCCCGAATTCCTGCTGGACTGGCATACATTCAAGCAGATGATCTATGGTGTGAACCTTGGAGAGCTCTACGAAAACAGGAACTGGGCAGGTGTGTATACCTACGCGCGCCTCGAAGCCGGTGCAAATATGGATACCCTGAAGGAAAAATTGAAAGATTTCCGTGCAGCTTATTTTACAGGCCAGGGTACCTATGAAGAGATCAATGAAAGAGGCGAATTCATATTCCAGCCGGTTAGGGATATCCACCTTAAGTCCCATCTGGAACAGGAAATCGGGCCGAACAACAACATTTTATACGTCCGGGTCTTTGCACTGGCTGCCCTGTTCATCATCATCATAGCGGGTGTTAACTATATAACCATTGCCACAGCAGGGTCTTTTCGCAGGATAAAAGAAACGGGTATACGAAAGGTTTCGGGAGCCCTTCAGCCACAATTGTTCAGACAGTTTATAGGCGAATCACTGTTTACGGCCCTGATATCCGCATTACTGGCCATACTGGTCCTTGACCTGCTCCTGCCCTTTTACAACCGCATTGCGGAGAACGATCTGCAAACACGAGAATTCCTGGATTACACAAATCTTGGATTTCTCGCACTCATTACCGTAGTACTGGGTATCACAGCCGGTTTATATCCGGCTGCCTTTGTATCCAGGTTCAAACCTGTGGAAGCGCTCCGTGAAATTAAAAATCCCCTTTCCCTGACCAGTAAAATAAGGACGGGACTTGTCGTCTTTCAGTTCATGATCTCGGTATTCATGATTTTTACGGCAACAAGCATTTATAAACAGATGAATTTCTTTATTAAAACGGATCTGGGTTTCGATAAGGAAAATATTATGGTATTCAACCTGAACAATGAGGCCCGCAGGATGATTGTCAATAATCCAGGGACCCTGAAAGATGAGCTCGGACAACTGCCCTTTGTACTGGGAACTTCCGCCATCAGTCATCTCCCCGGAAGGCGTTTCAGCGTGGAAGGATTCACACCGGATGGCACCTCTGATGACACGCAGCTTCCTGCCATCAGGTTCCTGAGGGTGGATGAAGATTTTATACCTCTGATGGGAATAGAGATTACGCAGGGACGGAACTTTCAACAATCAGCTTCTCAGGAGAGTGAATTAATCGCCAACTATACAGCCGTGCAGGCACTGAGCCTGAAAGATCCTGTAAGCACACAGGGAACCACATATTTTAGGATTCATGGTGAAATAGTAGGGGTCTGTGAAGACTTTCACTATGCCTCGCTTCACCACCAGGTCGAACCACTGATAATGGAATGCAACAGCAATCCCGAATCCAGGAACCTCTGGGTAAGTTTTCTCCTGATAAAACTGGCTCCCGGGGACCTGGCTGTAATGACAGAAGAGCTTAAGAAGAAAATCGAGGAAGTAGCTCCGGGAACCAGGTTCAATCATTTTTACCTGGATGATGAATTCAACAGGAATTATAAGGATGAGATGAAACTGAGGGACCTGTTCCGGGCATTTGCCGCCTTTGCCATATTCATTTCCTGCCTGGGCCTTTTCGGACTTTCCGCATTTTCAGCTGCCCTGAGGACCAAGGAAATAGGCATCAGGAAAGCCATGGGTGCAGGAACCCTCCAGATAACAGCCATGCTGCCCCGGACCTACCTGCTATTGATAATGGCCGGACTTGTTCTGGCCCTGGTTCCTGCCTTCCTGTTCATAAACTGGTGGCTGGATAATTTTGCCTATCATGTTCAGCAGGGGATCATTGAATTCCTGATTTCCGGACTGCTGACCATGGTTATAGGCATTTTATCAGTAAGCTATACCTCGCTGATGGCTGCTTCAGGCAACCCGGTCAATACCCTGAGATACGAATGAAAACCAGGCATAAAAAACAATCACCCCGCAGGCTTATAATATACCTGCTACTTCTGCTGATCATAATCCTTGCCATGATCTTCCGGGATTCCCTTGCAGATTTTTTTTTGATTTTTTCCTGACTTACTGACAGATATTTTCATACAAGCTGCATTAAGGGATAGTTCCGAAGAAAATATTTTCTCTGAATTATGATTTCGGGCCCTTCCCAACCCGGCCAGTTGGGATGCGTGCCTTATTATAAACTTAATACTTGTAATTATGAAAACAACTGAAAATTCTGATCAATTATTTACTCCTCTCGGACAGGCTGAATGCAAAAATATCAATGGTGGTATACTGGGTGTAATAGGTTTAGCTATTGTCGGCGCCGTTCTCTATGAGGTAATATCCGACTGGGATAATTTCAAAGCAGGCCTGGCAGGCAAGCCCGAAATTCACTACGACTGACCTGACCAGGTATCCAAAAAGTTATAAATTAATAATTTTAAAAACACCAAAATGAAAACTACTGAAATAAGTCAAAAACACTTCTCATTGATTGACGGAAACGAGATTACCCACCTTGGAGGCGGAGAAGGCTTTGCCCACGATTTTGGGACTGCTCTGAGATATTTTGGGATTTATGTCGCAAACGGTGGGGGAGTGGCAGGAAACTTTGAAGCAATGGTAGATTTAGCTACTAACTATTACATTAACAATTACTAATCTCCTCAAGGCAATGCTCCTGACAAGGGAGCATTGCTTTTTTCTAAAAGTTAAAAACATGAAAAAAAAGAAATTAATAATCCGGCTGACAGTATTTATAATCACTGTCATTGTCTTTTACCTGATCTTCCACAACTGGAACGCGATCATTTCTCTGTTTTCCGGCTAGGAACCTGCTTCCCAGCGGATAATGACAAAACCACCAACCCAGGAGCATAAAACAGCATATCAGGAATGGAAGAATACACCCCACCGGACAGGAAACTGGAAGAATCCGTTGAATATTATATCGGCTGGGTATCGGGCACCAGCCAGGTTATTTACATCCTGTTGAGCGGCTCGGTGCTGGCATTTATAATCAGCCTTGCATTAATTAAAATCGATATCACGGTATCTGCCAGGGGCATACTCAGACCTGAAGCAGAAAAATCAAGTTTGCATACGCTCGTCCCGGGAAAGGTTGAACGGATAATCGTACGGGAAGGGGAACAGGTCCGGGCCGGAGATACACTCCTGGTACTTGACTCATACAGTCTGCAGGAAAGAAAGAACAGTTGTCTTCTAAGAATAGAAGAACTGGAAATTAATATTGAAGATATCCGCCTCATCCAGGCAGGTCATCAGAAAGGACTGGCTTCTGCAGGTATCAGATCAGCCTTTCATAAATATTCTGACCAGCTTGGCAACCTGACGATGAAACTGGATAAGGCCATGAAAGAGAGGAAAAGGATGGAAGTCCTGTACAGGGATGATCTCATCAGCGAAAAGGAATATGATGATCTTTATTACCAGGAGATGCTCCTGAAAAAGGAAATTGAACTGATCCGGAGCAGTTTTGATCAAAGCTGGCAGGACCTGCTGGAAAAATACCAGCTGGAACTTCGCGAAAATCGATCCATTTAC
>CAZILN010000358.1:0-4156 GCA_964540005.1 uncultured Bacteroidaceae bacterium
TGGGCGATAAAGGCCTGACAGAAGCAACCAGGTATGCCATACTGAATGCCAATTACCTGGCCTTCTCGCTGAAAAAGTACTTCGATGTGCTGTATACGGGCAAAAATGGTTTTGTGGGACATGAAATGATCCTGGATTGCCGTGGATTCAAAGCCATGGCAGATATCAGCGAGGCAGACATTGCCAAACGGCTGATGGATTATGGATTCCATGCACCCACCCTGTCTTTTCCCGTGCACGGGACCCTGATGGTTGAACCTACAGAAAGCGAATCACTGTATGAACTTGACCGCTTCGCGGATGCCATGGCATCAATTTACCAGGAGATCCAGGAAGTAGCACAGAACAAAGCAGATAAGGAAGATAACCTGCTGAAGAATGCACCCCATACTGCCGGAGAGGTAGCCAGCGATAAATGGGATCACCCCTATCCCAGGGAAAAGGCTGCCTTTCCTCTGCCATGGATCCTTGAGAACAAATTCTGGCCGGCCGTGGCCCGCCTTGATGAGGGGTACGGGGACCGGAACCTGGTCTGTTCCTGCATTCCCCTTGAAGAGTATCGCAGCGATGGATAATTCTTTTAAAACCTTTTCTAATGAGAAAACCTGTACTTTTTCAAAAACCTGGCATTCTCATTCTCACTTCTGTCCTTATACTGTCTGCGTGCAAGTCCCGGCAGACAGATGACCGGCAGGATACAGCAGACTCTGTCCAGGTTTATGTCGAACCTGAGATACAGGTACCTGAAGAACCACAGATCATTCCCTGTACGGAAGAAGACTCTCTTTCCCTGGTAGCATTCTTTAATGCCACTCACGGGGATGAATGGCTGGATCCATGGACATTTGATGATCCTGTGTTCTACTGGGAGGGGATCACCCTGTCCGATGAAGGCATTGTAACCGAGATATCCCTGCCTGATTTTAATATTCAGGGAATTCTGCCGGAGGAATTGGGGAACCTGACTGAATTAAAAGTACTGGACCTGGATAACAATCCTGTTACCGGGGAAATTCTTTTACTGGATTATAAATATGGGGAAGATGCTTTTTATGAACGGCGAACTTATAATGATTTTGAGCCAAATTTTGAAGAAAACCAGCTGAACTGGTTCACGGCATATGTCTATCATCCTGAGGGACTTGAGATATATGCAACACCGGAAATAAGTGACGAGAACTCAATTGGTTCATTTGGACAGGGAGAAGTGGCCAACCTCCTGGAACCATTGAATGCCGATCCACATGATATGACTGAAATTGACGGGTATTACGGGTGTATGAGGCCGGTAGACCTTGGAAATGATACCGCCTGGATCTTTTCGGGATACCTCTGCAAATTACCTCTTCCAGAAGACTTCATGCATGATTATTTCTCTGAAACCATCAGACTGCTTTACACTCTTGAGGTTGAAGGGGGATACCAGAAACAGGATGGTGAACTGATCACCAATGACGAAGACTATACCTATGAAAATATAACACAGTTGGAATACGGGATCAGTATTGTAGGAACCTCCGCTTATGCCGGTGGTGGGACCAGTGTTTGCTTTGATCTGGATTTTTGGGACATCCAGGAAGTATACCTGTTTGCCGATGCATACAGGGGAGGTGAATTTACAGAGAAATTCGGAAGATCCTTCCCTGGTCAAGCCAGGAAAGACACAATTATCCTCAGCGAAGATACTATGGAAATACTGACCGTCAGGATAAATGAAGAGGATGGATCCCTCGAAGAGATCAGTATATCCCTGGAAGATACAGGTTATTTTGAAGAACTTTCCATCTCTGTAGGTGATGAAGAAATATGCCTGAACTGGGGCGGGGGAGGATAGGAAGGCCTCATTTCAGCTTTCATCACGCGCCTCATATCATCACCAATCTGTACTTTTCTGAAAAAAGTTCAGAATAGTATATGATAAACTGACCTTTCCGTCATTAAGGATTGATTTACTATTTATTAATCCTTAATCCAATTATCATGAGAAAAGGAATCAACAAGGTAACACTCGTCGGTAACGTCGGCGATGAGCCCAAAATCAACAACATCAGCGAAGACCTCAAGGTGGCCCGCTTCCCCCTGGCTACCAACGAGTATTACATGGACAAGGAGGGCAACGAGGTCCAGAAAACCGAATGGCACACCGTGGTGGCCTGGAACAAACGGGCCAGTATTATCGAAAGTTATGTAAAGAAAGGTGATCCCCTCTATGTGGAAGGCAAGATCCAGACTTCCTCCTGGGAGGACAAGGAAGGCAACAAGCGCTATTCCATCGAGATCAACTGCGACGATTTCCTGTTCCTTTCGCCTAAGAATCCGGCGGAAGAAGAATAGGGATGGTTTTGATTTTCCGGTTTGAGGTCACAAAGGGTGGCCTCAAGCTGGAAGCAATCCATAATTTTATGTATTCTTTGATTGTTACATGATTTATTCTACTTCCACATGTAATTGGGTAGATTTTTTAAATTTATTAAATAGCAGTAGGGGATGAACTTTGACCAATTAATTAAAGTCTTTGAAAAGGCACATAATTATTTACAAAAACATGCTGTATCGACAGTTAATCAGTCATTGACCGTCAGGAACTGGTTGTTTGGTCATTTTATAGTAGAATACGAGCAAAACGGAGAGGACCGGGCAAAATACGGAACCGAGCTTCTGAAGAAACTTGCAGACAGGTTAAGCCGCAAAATATCAAAGGTTTATCGGACAGAAATCTGCGAAACTGTCGTCAGTTCTATCTTGTGTATCCAAATATCCATCAGGTATTATCTGAACTCGCATTGCCAGAATCAATTTGGCAGTCACCGACTGCCAAATCTCATAAGGGTCTGATAAACAAAGGTTTTAATGGCGTTAATCCCAAACTATTACTGTCCACATTGTCTTTTACTCATATCATTGAGCTGGCAAGAGAAGAGGATCCAATAAAAAGGGCTTTTTATGAAGTGCAGGCAGTCAAGGGAAATTGGTCTGTTACAGAGCTCCAACGACAAATGGGCAGCTTGCTGTATGAGCGTACAGGTCTTTCAACAAACAAAGAAGAATTGATGTTGGATGCGAATAAAGACGCTAAGCAAATAACCCCGGCAGGAATAATGCGAGATCCTTATGTGTTTGAATTTATTGGTTTAGAATCCGAAAAGAAATTAACCGAAAGGAGATTGGAAGAAGCTCTCATTGATCATTTGCAGGTGTTTTTATTGGAGCTTGGAAAAGGGTTTTGTTTTGAGGCAAGGCAAAAGAGGCTTAGGATTGATGGTGAATACTTTACGATTGACCTTGTCTTTTATCACAGGATTTTGAAATGCCACATCCTTATTGATTTAAAGACAAGGAATTTTAAACCTGCTGATGCAGGGCATATGAACTTTTACCTGAATTATTTTAAAGACAATGAAATGCGTGAGGCCGATAATCCTCCTGTTGGAATAGTGCTTTGTGCAGATAAAAAGACGTCTACTGTAAAGTATGCTACCGGATCTGTAGAAAATCAGTTATTTATTAGTAGATACCAGGTTCAACTGCCAACTGTAATCGAACTTGAAGAGTTTATTAAAAAGGATATCAAACTGTTAGATAATGTATAGGATTATGGGAAAATAATCCTGTGTTCTACGTGGGAAGCAAGATTAGGATTTTCTTCTGGGAGGACAAGGAAGGCGTCAAGCGCTATTCCATTGAGATCAACTGCGATGATTTCCTGTTCCTTTCGCCTAAGAATCCGGCTGAGGAGGAATAGGAATGGTTTTGATTTTCCGGTTTGGGGTCACAAATTGTGACCTTAAACCGGAATCCAACCCAGAGATGAAAAATTGGATATCACGATTTGTGATATCCAATTATGATCAGGCTTAATGTGGTCGCAATTTGCGGCCTCAAGCTGGAAGTCTGTCGTTTTCAATTATTGATTTCGATACTGTTTCGGTATGAATACTGGGTGATGATAATCAAATAAACGAATTGATACCTGAGGAAGTAATTGCTGAAAAGATTTTCCTTATTCGTGGACATAAAGTTATGATTGACAGGGACCTGGCAGAATTATATGGAGTTACGACTAAAGTACTTAAACAGGCAGTTCGTAGAAACATAGAAAGATTTCCCGAAGATTTCATGTTTGAATTGACTCCAGAAGAGTTCCAAAACTTGAGGT
>CAZILN010000359.1:0-10424 GCA_964540005.1 uncultured Bacteroidaceae bacterium
GCAGCAGAATATCATCAGGTATATCCTTTTTATTTCCCCTGACAATCCTTAACACTGTGCGATTTTTAATTGCATTTGTAATAAAATCATTGCCTGCCAATCTTTACAAGCCAAATATAATTAAAGTTTATTTCACTGATAATCAGTATTCTAAAAATAATTCGATTAATTATTATGGAAAACAAAACTTCTTCGCATCCTATATGTGAAGATAATCAAAAACAAATAAGTCATGAGAACAATTATTTTTTCATTAATTATTTTAATCACATCAGCCTTCGGCATGCCTCAGGACGAGATTCGCTTAATAAAAGGTACGGTCTCAGACTCTCAGGGAAATGCCCTGGCAGGTGTCAGTGTTGTTGTTAAAAATACCAATCGCGGTACCATAACCGATTATAATGGACAGTATGTTCTTTCGGTTCAACCCGGTGATAAATTCCTTGTGTTTACACTGGCTGGATTTCAGTCCAGGGAAGTAAAGATCGGGAACCAGAAGATCATCCACGTAAAACTTCAGGTTCAGTTTGAAGAAATACTCGACATGGCAGAGCTGGAAGATGATGTTGCCTATGCGCCACGTTCTGTTCAATTACGCGGACTCGGAGCTGTTAAGTCCTCAGCAAAAATGGCCATGGGAGGTGTTTCATACTCATATGATGCTTACCAGCAGCCTTTTAGTACCGAGGGTTATTCGACCATTCATGAAAACGGGTATAAGGATGTATTGAACCATCCCCTTTCTACCTTTTCAATTGATGTTGACAGGGCCTCCTATTCCAATGTAAGAAGATTTATCAATATGGGGCAGCTTCCCCCGGTTGATGCAGTGAGGATAGAGGAGATGATCAATTACTTCAACTATGAATACCCCGAACCTGACAATAAGCATCCTTTTTCTGTGTCAACGGAATTATCAGTGTGTCCGTGGAACACCAATCATCAGCTGCTGCATGTAGGATTGAAGGGAAAGAACATGGATAAAAGCGAACTGCCGGCATCCAACCTGGTTTTCCTGCTGGATGTATCCGGATCCATGGAGTCTCCCAATAAACTTCCGCTGCTGAAATCTGCTTACCAGATGCTGGTAAATGAACTCAGGCCCCAGGACAGGGTTGCCATAGTCGTTTATGCAGGTGCTGCAGGAACGGTACTTGAATCGACCCCCGGGAACCAGAAAGAAACCATCCTTAATGCGATCAATAACCTTCAGGCTGGAGGTTCTACGGCCGGAGGTGAAGGTTTACTGCTTGCATATAAGATAGCTACTGATAACCTGATCGAAGGAGGAAATAACCGTATCATCCTTGCTACAGACGGTGACTTTAACATTGGTGTCTCGAGCAATGCAGAGATGGAACGCCTGGTAGAGAAAGAACGCGAAAAAGGGATTTTTATAACCGTTCTAGGTTTCGGAATGGGTAATTACAAAGATGATAAGATGGAGATCATCGCCGATAAGGGTAATGGGAATTATTCATACATAGATAATATACAGGAGGCCAGGAAGGTTGTGGTCAGTGAGTTTGCCGGCACCCTCTTTACAATTGCCAAGGACGTTAAGTTCCAGTTGGAGTTCAATCCTGCCAGGGTTGAAGCATACAGGCTGATTGGATATGAGAACAGGATACTTAATGATGAGGATTTCAATGATGACAAGAAGGATGCAGGAGAAATGGGAGCAGGACATACCGTTACGGCACTGTACGAGATCATTCCGGCCGGTTCTGATGAGAACGTGAATAATATAGATCCTCTGAAATACCAGCAGAACAATGAAAAGGTAAAGCCTGATCCTAAGTCTGAACTGCTGACGATCAAATTGAGGTACAAGCAGCCCGAAGGAAAAACCAGCATCCTGGTTGATGAACCGGTACAGGGTAAGATACTTGCAATTGATGAGACCAGTGCCAATTTCAGGTTCTCTGCAGCAGTTGCCGAGTTCGGCCTGATACTCAGGGATTCTGAATTCAAGGCAGAGGCTTCTATAGAACACCTGCTTAAGATAGCGCAGGCCGCCAGGGAAGAAGATGAGGAAGGCTATCGTGCCGAGTTTATCCAGCTGGTTAAAACTGCAAAAGAACTGAAGGCAATGGCTTCAAAGGATTGATGTGGCTTTTGTAAGATCGAGTGTGCCCCGGGAACCTGGAGCACCTCTGTTTTTTCTCCCCCCCTGATCAGTCTGGGGGGGAGTTTTTGTTAGTAAATGACTGGAAAATAGTCTTGTACCGAGACTTAAGTGTACCTCAGGATAAGGAAAGAAATTACAGTAGCTGTCAGTCCAATCAGGAAAATCACATAGGCAGAGCGCAGCAATTTGAATTTCCTGATCACAATCTTACCCAGGTAGTACATATCATTGTTTAAACTCTTGTAGATTGCGTCATTATTGGCCAATATCCGGCTCATTTTCAGCTGGAATTCTTCCAGGGAGATGTTCTTATAGTCAAAGAAAAAGATCTTATCAGTATCATCCTGCTTCCAGGGTTTGGTAATAGGTCTGACAACAAGCAGCGCATTAATTTCTGATAAAACACAGGTGATCAGGAGAATGGTGAACGGAAGGCTCAAATCAAGTGAAGCTATGAAATTCAGTCCCTGTCCGGTTGATCCGATACCAAGTGTAGCTATGATAATTGAGATAAGGATTGTATTGATCCCGATGATGATGTTGGCTTTCTGATCGGCAATCCCAATGCTGTTAATCTGGTTTTGCATGGTGACCCTGTAGAGGGTTTCCCGGGCGGATCCTTTTTTCTTGGGGGATTTCTGTAATTCCCCGATGGGTTCATTCATTGTCTCCATCACTCAGATTGATCCTTTTTCTTTTTTGTTTCCCATTCGAGTAAGATCCTTGCAATGTTGGTCGCATGACTGGTAATGTTTTTCAGCTGGGTTATAAGTTCCATATGAGTGTCACCGCTGGACTCGATTTTCTTTTCAATATCCAGTAATCTCTGGTAGTGGCTTTTTTCCAGTTCGATTCCTATACCCCTGTATTTTTTATGTTTGGCCTTCATTTTTTTGGCTTTCTTCAGGTTCAGATCCCTGAACACCTCGATGGCCCTTGACAGCTGTTTCTGTGTTTTTGTATGGTATTCAACCAGTTCTCTCTTCCCTTGATCTGAAAATTCAACCTCACTCTGTATCCATGGCTCTGCCTTCTGTTCAATCATATTCAGGCAAACATCAGCTATCTGCTCGAATTCCTTGTTGGTATACATTATCTGGAAGGCCTCGTCTGTCCGGTCAGCCTCTACCCCCTGCCGAATAATCCGCATAAGATAGCTGTTAACCTCATCGGAAAGAAAATCGACCTGTTTCTCCCTGTTGGTAAAATCCTCCAGCAGGTGGGTGTCCTTGACCAGGAAAGGCAGGATCAGGTCCCCTACCATATTCTGGGTGATCTGTCCTATCCTCAGTGTTTCCTGCTTGGCAAGATTGAGCCCGAATGCAGGCGTCTCGATCATCATTTCGTCAAGGTACTTGGTTTTCATCATCACCTCTTCAGGCAGTATCTTTTCAGGTAATATGCGGTCAACAAGTCCAGCTATCAAGTTGGTGAAGGGAAGGAATACGCAGGCCATTAAGATATTATAAGTTGTGTGGGCATTGGCTATCTGTCTCGGAACGGATTCAGCCATTGCCTGGATGTCCCCGGCCGGGAGATCCGATTTAGGGGAGATCTGTGTGATTATATCTGCAAATGTAGGGATCCATGCTACCAGGATAAGCATTCCGGTAATGGTCATTATTGTATTGGCAAGCGCTACTTTTTTGGCCTCGGTGGTGGCTGTGATACTGGCAAGAAAGGCGGTAATGGAGGTCCCGATATTGGATCCAAGCAATAGTGGGATGGCAGCCTCGAGTGTCAGCAATCCCTGGCCGGCCAACACGATCATGATCCCGACGAAAGCGCTGCTGCTCTGAATTATTGCTGTTAATGCAGCTCCTACCAGTATGCCGATAAGGGGATTTTCAAGTTTCAGGAGCAGGTCGATGAAAGGAGCATAAGACCTGAGCGGATACATGGCATCGGACATGATATACATCCCGAAGAACAGGATCCCGAATCCCAGGATGGCCTGTCCGATATTCTTATATTTACGGTTGCTGGTAAAAGTAATCATTGAGAACCCTACGGCAATCATCAGAAGAGAATAATCTGTAAGCTTGAATGCGATCAACTGGGCTGTAACCGTGGTCCCGATATGGGCGCCGAGGAGAATGGCAAGAGTACGCCTGAACTTCATCAGCTTTGAATTAACAAACCCGACCAGCATGACCGATGTGGCACTGCTGCTCTGAATGATCATGGTAACAAAGGTCCCAAGTCCCAGGGCCACGATCCTGTTTTTTGTAAGATTACCAAGGATGGTCCGCAGTTTATCCCCGGCTGCTTTTTTCATTCCCTCGCTCATCATATCCATGCCCAGCAGGAACAGTCCGAGTCCGCCCAGCAAACCTATTATCAGCATGAAGAACCAGTTGGATTTCCGTGCATGGAAGGTAAATACCTGCATATCCTGGTCGATCAGGCCTTCTATCCTGGCAGCGATCTGGTAATCTCCCGGCTTTGATCCAAGGGTGACAGTGGTTTCAGCAAATCCCAGGGAATCGGTAATGGCCGTTTCTGTATTGATCTGGAAATCCTTTGCTTTGCCGGGTTGATGGATTATTTTGAAACGCACCGGATAGCCCTTTACAGGGTGAGAGTCCTCATCAACCAGCCTGACCCGGACTGGCTCATCAAGTCCCGTATTTACTTTCTGTGACTGGTCATCACCCGAACGTTCAGGTCTGACAAGGTTATAGTTTCTTGCATCGGTAATAGTGTCAGATTCGATTTCAAATAATCCGGCACTCCATGCGGGAAAATGAAGTAGCAGGGCAAGAATGAATATGATAATACGCCGTATCATGCATACAAATGATAAATAAATATAAAAAAGAAATTGATATACTGCTTATTCTCAGGCAGAAAAGTAATGATCGCAGAATAAAATATTATTCATATTTAAGAGTCTCTGCCGGATTGGAGAGGGCTGCCGTGTATGCCTGCCAGCTAGTTGTTATCACGGCAATCGACAGGGCCAGTAATGCAGCAAGAGGGAATATCCACCAATGAATATTAGTGCGATAGGAAAAATTATTCAGCCAGTTATTCAAAATCCACCAGGCTGCCGGCCAGGCAATAAGGTTTGCAATCAAAACCAGAAGTGAAAAATTTGCAGTCAGGATGTAAAGAATATTTCCCGCACTGGCACCCATTACCTTTCTTATCCCGATCTCCCTGGTACGTTGTAGGGCCATAAAAGCCGACAGTCCAAATAATCCAAGGCATGAAATTAAGATGGCAAAGATGGCAAAATAATTAAAAAGGATGCCCATATGTGCTTCCCTCCTGTAATTGGCTTCCAGTGCCTCATCGAGAAAATGAAATTCATATGGATAATCGGGATTCAGATCTTCCCACAGGCCCTGTACATGTTTCAGCGTTGATGGAATGTTATCTCCCGACAGTCGAATGATAATATACCGGTAATAATTTGACACCCTGAACACCAGTGGCTCCACACTGGTATGAACAGATTTGTAATGAAAATCCCTGATCACCCCAATGATCTCTCCTCTTGTGCCGGATTGGTCGAACCATTTTCCCAGCGGTTCTTCGATGCCGAATACCTTTATTGCCGTTTCATTAAATATATAATTACTGCTATCGGTCTGCAGTGTAAAATTTCTGCCTTCGGCCATTTCAATATCCAGTGTGGGAATAAAATCATAATCAACAGTATAGAAATGTATTAATACCTGTTCATCAGTTTCTTTGCCTTCCCATGTATTTCCGCCCCAGAGATGAATGGTATTTGTAGGAATATCAGATGAAAATGTAAGCCCGGTAATCCCCGGATAATTACGCAGTTCTCCGGCCATCAAAACAAGATCGTCCCGGTCTCCCCTGACAGGCAGATAGATCAGATGATCTTTGTTATAACCCAGGTTCAGGTTCCTGATGAAAGTAAGTTGATTGTGCACGACCAGTGTCCCGATAATCAGACCGATTGAAATGGTAAATTGCAATACTACAAGGACCTTCCTGATATTTGAACTGCCGCCGGGCGAACTATAACTATCTTTCAGCATATTGACCGGACGGAAAGAGGATAAAAAGAAAGCGGGGTAGATTCCGGCAAATAAGCCGGTAAAGAGTGTGATCAGTAAAAATATTCCCCAGGTATTTAAATTTTCCCCAGGATCCAGGCTGAGATTCTTTTCCGTGAAAGTATTGAAATGAGGCAGTATCAATTGCAGTAACAAAAGAGCAATTATGAGGGATAAAAATGCAAAGAAAACCGATTCGCCGAGGAATTGTATCACCAGTTTCTGCTTTGAGGCGCCCACTGCCTTGCGGACACCCGTTTCCAGGGCCCTTGAGGTCGCCCTGGCAGTACTCAACATCATGAAATTAAGGCAGGCAAGCAACAGGATGAAAACAGCAATTACAGAAAAAATTGATACTTCCCTGTTGATCTCTGATGAGCTGTCTTTGAAATCGATATCATATTCAGATTTAAGATGGATATCCTTAAGGGCCTGTAAAGAAAAATCTATCTGGGCCGGACTGTCCTCTCTGACCTTTTTCAGTGTTTCATTAATTTTTCCTTTCAAGGCTTCAGGATCGGTACCCGGCTGCAATCTTACATAGTTGTTAAAATAAAAATGGTCCCAACCCGTATCCAATCCAAACTCACTCAATAGCCCGATAGGTAGCAGTATATCAAATTTCAGGTGAGAATTGATGGGCGGATCTTCAATAAGACCTGTCACCGTTCCAGTCCAGCCGCGGTTGAACAGCGATAGTGTTTTTCCTATTGGATTTTCATCGCCAAAATACTTTTTCGAAATATTCTCCGATATGATGATGAAGTTCGTCCCGTTTGGAGCTGTGGCCGGATCTCCTGCTATAAATCCGTAAGTGAAAAATTCAAAAAAAGATGAATCAATACAAAGGATCCTGTCCTCATAATGTTTACTTGTACCCGACCCGCCAGTTTCAGGGTCGTACTCTACCAGTTCTTTACTGGTAAGTGGCCTTAACAGGACATGATCCAGGATCTCCGGGATCTCATTTTCAAGGTATTCCCCTGTGGGCGCAGGGGTAACAACGGCACGGAACATGCCTTCCGGTCGCTCGGTTTCACTAGTTACCCTGTATATCTGGTTCGCATATTTATGAAAGGAATCAAAACTCAGTTCATCCTGAACCCAGATAAATATCAGGAAAGAGATGGCAAGGCCGATTGAAAGCCCGAGTATGTTAATGGCTGAAAAGATCTTGTTTCGCCTGATCAGGCGTATGATAAGAGATAAATAACTTCTGAACATGGACTAAAACACTAATATTACATTGACTATATCCCTATAAAATTAAATGACAGTTCGGTCATTTTTTCATAGAATTCACCCGTTTCACGCTCGTCATAGTCATCCTTTTCGTAGTACCAGTTGACGATCACATCCCTTGTTGAATCTTTGGAGGATTCAAGTTTTTTGAGAAGGCTCAGGATGCATTTGGATGAAGTGGTATTGAAATATTCCAGTTCGAGGTTTACAGTAGTTTTATTTACAGGATTCTTCACATATTCATCAATCCATTCAATGAGGGGTTTGTAGAATGCATTGGCATTCTCCGGGTTTGACCTGCCCCTTATCTCGATGATCCCCTTGTCAACATCAGACAGGATCGTCGGTGTCTTCATAGTTCCCTTAATAGATAGAGGATTCATTATCGGCGTATTTTATTGAATTAAGTTTTATCTTTTAACTGAATTATTCCGGGATTTGTTTCGAAATGTTAATAAATATATAATGGGAATCTGTAATTATAATACTCATGTGAATTTACAAATATCTCAGGGAAATTCAAAGGGGATGCCATATTCATGAAAGTTACAGGTTAAACCAGTAATTCAGTTTGATAGCCAGGGCACGGTTTTTTGGTCCCCAGAATTCCACCGCATAATTATCAGTATAAACAATATACAGGTCTGACATGGGTTGGAAGCGCCACTGCAGGCGGCTGTTGATATTAAAGTTGTCATCCTGTGTATTGTACTGTAAGAAAGTAGTCCAGAAAAGCGAGGTTGAAAAATTGAAATCAATCCGGGGACTTATTAGAAACAGCTTTCCCTCACCATAAGGATCAGGGAATTGAAGATCGTTGAGCTCAAAATTTACTGCGAAATTCCCCCATGGCTGGGCCCTGTATTTAATCCCGACCCTGTACTGTGACCTTGTTCCGCTATAAAAGGAACTGTACATAATCCCTCCCTGAAGGCTGAATAACTTTCGCTGATCGGTTACATACCGCAATTCGGCCTGGTCATTTGTATAGAAATCTGCCGGCAATGGTTCAGTATCATCAATAAATGAAAAAGGAAATAGCAGGTTGACAGTGGTATGGTTGATGCTTATCTGAAACTGGCTTGTACTGGAAAAGTTAATATTGTAACCAGCTTCTATTTCTCTGTTCAATAATGAAAAAGTCGTGTCACCATCATAGCTGTACCTGCCCTGGAATTGGTGGGAAATGATCTTCTGATTGTTTTCAGTGTACAAGGAATAGGAGAAACGGGTGAACCAGTGGTGGAACCCTATGTATATTGAAGTATCCCTGCTTGCGTCGTAGTATTCATTTCCACGAAGATATCCCATATCCATTCGGTTATTTGCTCCAAGTCCTGACAGGTTGGAATACACGCTTATATTCCTGTTGTCATAGCCAATCCCCGTATTGTAGAAGTAGTTTTTTGATTCCAGGCCCGGACTGAAGGATTTTGCATACCCGGCAAATGACTGGAACCGGCCGTCGGTGGATCTAAAAAGGAAGTCCAGACCCAGGTTCCTGTTATAGTCTGTCCCCGGACTGTCAAAAGCCTGCCTGTTATGGAAATAGCCTTTGATGATAGAACGTGATAATACCTGCTGATGAAAAGATACTGCTGTGTAATTTTGTGCCAGGAGCGTATCGTTACTTCGGGTCTGCAGGTTCATCATTCCTATCCGGAGATCCTTGTTCAGGTTCCCGCTTAAGCGGGCACCATAAAGAATGGGTATGGGATTACCCTCATCGTCGAGGCCTATTTTCCTGGAAAAGAAGGGTCTCATTGGAGGAATGCCAAAATCTTCAAAAATGTCGCTGTTTTCAAGAAAAAAAAGCCGTTTCTCTGGCAGGCGTATGTCAAAAAGCGTCAGGTTGGTTACCTGTTCATCCACTTCCACCTGTGAAAAATCCGGATTGACTGTTATATCGAAATTCAGACTTGAATTAAGAGGTATTTTAGCATCAAGTCCGGCTTGCAAATCACTCCTGACCGGATCATTTATCTCGTAATCTTCACTTCCTGATCCAATCACATATGGAATGATGGCTATGTTACTCTTTGCTTTGATCGGGGGTTCATCCCATCTCAGGGATCCGGTGTATCCGAGGTCGGTTTCCCTGAATTCTATCGGGACCGGTGCCCAGGTATGGATGCTGTTTGTCTGGGCATCCAGCCTGAAAAAGTTTATGCCCCATGTCTTTTTTGATGCTTCAAATCGAAGGGATTTAAAGGGGATAGCTATTTCAACGATCCATTTGTCCGGATAATTGGTGACTTCAGAAAACCATTTATTGTCCCAGGCAAAGTTTATCCCGTTTGGCAGCCTGCCAGGCTCAAGGTCCTCCCTGCGGCCTGCCTGTCCTGTTACCAGGTATTCTGTTTGTACACCAGCCGGACTTACCCCAAAAGCAAATCCATTGGTCCGCTCATTCACCGGATCAATGATCACACCAAAGGCATCGCTCTTCCAGAATTCTATATCTCTTTTCAGTGTTTGAATGACGTAATCCTGTTTCCCATAGCAAACGACCCCCAGGTAAATAAACTGATCATCGTAAAGAAGCCTGACTTCAGTTTGTATAGAAGGGTCTGCTTTCCTGTCATCTACCGGGTAGCTCATCCAGAAGTCAGAAATAGCCGTAGTTTCCTGCCAGGTATTCTCAGAGAGTTCCCCGTCAATTATTATCGTTTCATTTGTTCTGCGAATGCTGTAGGAATATTCATCCTGAAGGCTCAGGTTATCTGTGGCCTTTACCTGCTGATAATTCAATATTACAGATAAAATCAAGCAATATTTAAGCAGGTGTGACAGAGTTGTTCTCATCTTTGAAAAATCGTACGGATTAAATAAGGGGTAAACTTACTAAATGAATTTGTACAGAATCTGGAGTTTAAAATAAATGGTTACCAAAGTATATTTGAAACCTATGAAAAAACTCCTGAGGTGAGTCCCTTTAGCTCAAAGTATGACAGGTGGCTCAGAGGTGAAACAGAATAATACACGTGATGTAGGTTCGTGGCCTGAACCGGAAGTCA
>CAZILN010000360.1:0-7823 GCA_964540005.1 uncultured Bacteroidaceae bacterium
AACAGAGGGAACTTGTAACAATTCCAGAAATTGAACTGACTGAGCTTGCAAAAATATACGAAAAAAGAGGATTAGATCAGGAAACAGCCTTAAGGGTAGCCGTTCAACTTACAGAACACAATGCTCTTGAGACTCATGCCAGGGATGAATTAGGAATTAATGAAATTACCCAGGCAAAGCCATTACAAGCTGCTCTGGCGTCGGGAGCATCATTTGTGTCAGGTGGAGTGTTGCCATTGCTTGTTTCATTGTTTTTACCGGTTAATGGGATGGTTATTTATCAATATTTATTCGCGACGGTTTTTTTAATAGGTTTAGGTTCTTTAGCTGCAATGGCAGGAGGTTCCAGCATCGGTAAAGCCATCGTTAGAATTACCTTCTGGGGAACTATAGCAATGGGAGTTACTGCCTTTGTCGGGTACTTATTCAACGTGAATGTTGGATAAACCAAGAAAAAAGATAGCATCACATGAAAATGAACTGTGCCATTCGGTGTTCAAGGGTCCACGGGGAGCGTCAATGCAATTGATAAATGTGTCTTTTACGCTTAAAATGCTTATTTTTATTGTACAAGTTTTCACTGACATATGGTAGAATCCAGACCAGGTACTATTCTGGCAGAGGCATATTATACGGAACATTCAAAGATCCTCGTTGCGATTGATTGCATCATCTTCGGATTCTCTGATAATCAGCTGAAAATACTGTTGCTCAGGCGGGATTTTGAACCGGCAAAAGGTCAGATGTCACTGATAGGTGGTTTTGCCAGGGGGACAGAAAGCCTGGACGATGCAGCTCAAAGGATACTGTTCTCTTTGACCGGCCTGAAAGATATATATCTGGAACAGCTGTCTACCTACGGTGAGGTTGAACGCGACCCCGGGGAACGTGTAATTTCTGTTGCCTATTTTGCCCTGTTGAAGGTCCAGGACCTGGATCACGAGCATGTCCGGCGTTACGGCGCTCACTGGTGTGAGATATCAAGCTGTCCCAAACTGATCTTTGATCATAATATCATGGTGAACAAAGCCATGAAAAGGATCAGGAGACGGGCAAAAAGCGAACCGATCGGGTTTGAGCTCTTACCCGGGAATTTTACCATCCCGCAGTTGCAGAAGCTGTATGAGGCTATCTACCAGAGGAAACTGGATAACCGGAATTTCAGAAAGAAACTGCTCGGTATGGATGTCCTCGTTAAATCCGATAAAAAGGATAAATCATCTTCAAAGAAAGGAGCATTCCTTTACTGCTTTGATAAGAGGAAATATAATAAACTGTTGAAAGAAGGTTTTCATTTTGACCTGTAATCAATACTATAAATGAGATTATTAAGCTGTATTAGTTTGTTTTGTATAATAGGTCTGCCAATAACAGCCCAGTTTGATACATATGCTGAGCTGGCCGCCTATATTCATAACCCTTCCCTGGTGGAGGAGAACCAGTTACCCCCTCACGTTCCCCTGGTACCCTTTGAAACCAAGGAACAGGCACTGAAAGGTAAATGGGATGACTCACCCCGGTATCAATCCCTGAATGGAAGCTGGCAATTCTCCTGGAGCCGCAGTCCCTTGGAAGGCCCGCATACATTCTATACCCAGGATTATAACGCCGGTGGATGGGACAGTCTCGAGGTCCCGGGAACATGGCAGATGCAAGGTTACGGATATTACATATACAGGAACATCCCTATGGAGTTCGCACCCTATGATCCGCCCAAAGTACCACTTGAGTTCAACCCAACCGGATACTATATCAGGGAATTCAGTATTGATGACAGCTGGTCAGGCGATAAAACGGTAATACATTTTGACGGGGTTAAGGCAGCATTCTGGTTGTGGATAAATGGTACATATATTGGATTTGATAAGGGCAGCATGACTCCGGCCGAATTTGATATCAGTGAATTTATAAGGAAGGGAAATAATAAGCTGGCGGTCAAGGTTGTCAGGTGGAGCGACGGGAGTTACCTGGAGGACCAGGACATGTGGCGGTTTGCCGGGATTTACAGGCAGGTGTACCTTTACTCCGTCCCCCGGATCAACATCCAGGATATAACCCTCACAACCGACCTCGATGGATCCTATCAGGATGCAGAGCTGAAGGTCATGTGCAGGCTGCAGAATGAATCAGGCGAAGCAGCAACCAATCTGGATCTAACTGCCAGCCTGTATGATCCTGACGGAAACCTTGTTACAAGCTTCAGTAATAAGATCAGAACCCTGGCTGCAAATCAGCTGGCTGAAATACCTCTGAGTAAGGTAATTATCAATCCTCTGCAATGGTCCGCAGAAAAGCCAAACCTGTATACCCTGCTTGTGGAATTTAAGGATCAGTCAGGTCAGCTGATAGAATTGGTGGAAGAGACCACCGGTTTCCGGGAACTGGAGATCAGGAACGCTCAGTTACTGGTGAACGGGCTGCCGGTAATGATCAAAGGGGTTAACCGGCATGAACATGATCCCATCCTGGGCCGAACCATGACCAGAGAACTGATAGAAAAGGATTTCAGGCTGATGAAGGAAATGAACATTAACAGCATCAGGACCTGCCATTATCCTAACGATCCGCTTTTCTATGACCTGGCAGACCGGTGGGGATTCTATATCTGTGATGAGGTGAATGCCGAATGTCATTACGGCGAGAATTTCCTGGCCTGGCAGCCTGGATGGGAAGAGGCATTCCTTGACCGCACCGCCCGTTATCTGCAACGTGACAAGAACCACCCTTCGGTAATCATGTGGAGTATGGGTAATGAATGCGGACTGGCCCCGGTTCATTACCTCATGGCAGACTATGTCAGGAGATCTGATCCGACGCGCCCGGTGTATCACCAGACCAATAATCCCAACGGTGATGCTCCCTTTGCTGATATCTGCGGCACCCGGTATCCCAATCCTTCCATGCTGGATGCCATAGGGGATACGAGCCAGCGTCCGGTAATCCTGGGTGAATACGCTCATGCCGTGGGTAATTCCATGGGGCATTTCGATGAATACTGGGACAGATTCTATAAATACCCTTCGCTTCAGGGCGGTTATATTTGGGACTGGGTGAACCAGGGCCTTTTGGTCGATCTTTTTACAAGTAATGACCGATCCCGGTATGATCATAAGGCAGCACTGATGGGCCGGTGTGAACATGTGAAAGGGGCAAAGGGGAAAGGGGTCCTGTTCAGCGGCCTTGATGATTTTGTGGAAGTAAACAATACACCGGTGCTTAATATTACCGGCAATCAGCTTAGCCTGCAGACCTGGATCTATCCACGGGGCTTCAATGGCTCAAATTCCATGATTTCCAAGGGAAATCAATCCTTTGCACTGGAACAGAATCACAAGGATTCCATATATTTTACCATACATACACCCCGCAGGTACCAGGTCTCAGCCTATCTTCCCCGGGACTGGAACTACAACTGGCACCATGTTGCCGGCATATATGACGGAAAGTCAATCAGGATAGTCCTGGATGGCCGGGAAATTGCCACCCGTCCGGCGAGTGGTAAGATAGAAAGGACATTTTATGAACTTACTGTCGGAAAGAATCACCAGCGGGACCATGAGAACTACCCGGGCTATATTTCCAATGCAATTTTTGATGAGGTGACAGTTCACAATATTGCCCTGGCAGACGAGGACCTGGGTTTTTACCGGGAAACACCTCCCGGTGGTCCGAACCTCCTTCTGTGGCTTCCCTTTGATGAATACAATAATGAAGGCAAATACCTGTGTTACGGGGCGACACCAGAAGGATCAGCAACAATGGACGGTATCATTTTCTCCATGAGGGAATACCAGCCTGAATCCTGGCAGGCAAAAGCCAGTCATGCACCGGTTAAATTTGAATTGTTGAGCAGTGAAAAAGGAATAATTACCATAAGGAACAGGCATCATTTTACCAATCTCGATGAATTTTCCCTGGGATGGCTGCTGCTCGAGGATGGTGTTGCCCTGCAGGAGGGTGAGCTTAGGGTTGATGTGCCACCCGGTGAATCAAAGAACATCCAGGTACCGTTTGAAAGACCTGGGATCAGGACGGGATCAGAATACATCCTGAGGCTGGAAATGCTGACACGGGAAGATTGTATCTGGTCCGATGAAGGTCATGAAATCGCATTTGAAGAATTTGTGCTGCCATTACATACCCCGGCGGCATCCATCAGGGATGAGACCATGGAGGGGATCACCGTTGAGGAGACGGAGACCTTGATACAGCTGTCAGGAACAGGCTTCAATTATCAGTTCAATAAGGAAACGGCAACGCTCGAGCAGCTAAGCTTTTATGAACAGGATTTCTTTACATCCGGACCGCAACTTAATGTCTACAGGCCTCCCATAGTTAATGAGATTTCAACCTGGGGCCGGGCCGAACATAAGGACTGGTATGAGTGGGGACTTGATTCCCTGGTCCATGAGGTGGTATCCCTGTACACAGAAAGGATCTCTGATAATGAATTCATCATCAGGGCCGGCATCTTTTCGCATGCCTTCAAGGACAGGACAATTCAGTTCATTAGCGAGTATACATACAGCTTCCTGGGATCAGGTGATATAATCCTGGATCATAAGATAACCTGCCACCTTGAGTTTCCCATTCCCGGTCTGGGTAAAGACATATCTTTCATCCAGAAAGTCGGGTTGCAGATGGATCTGCAACCGGGCATGAAGACCATGAACTGGTATGGAAGAGGACCATTCGAGACATACCCTGACAGGAAAACCGGGGCAAAAACCGGCTGGTATTCTGAAAGCATAGCTGATATTGAAATGCCCTATATCATTCCCCAGGATTTCGGGAACCATACGGAGGTCAGGGCAGCGGCTGTTATAAGTGAGAGTGGGACCGGACTGGCATTTATTGCCGAAGATATGATGAATGTCAGTATCAATCCCTATTCTAACCTTGAAACAGCATGGTACCCTTACCAGTTGCATCTGAAAGAAAACCCAAGCCTGAACATTGATCACAAAGTTACCGGTGTTGGCGGGACGCCTGTCAATGTGAGACATGCTTACCGGACCTATCCTGAGGAATACCGATACAGGATCAGAATAAAACCTTATGATAATAATCACACCGCCCTGACTGAACTTATCCGACAGGGGTGGTAATACGGAATAAGATGGAACAATCAGTAATTACAAGACGGGAAGCTGTCAGGAACATAGGCCTCGGGATAGCAGGAATGGCAACAGTCCCTTACCTGGCATGCGGCAGAGAGCTGTCAGAACACATCATCTCCCTTAGTTTTGATGACGGTTTTGAGAAATCCAGCATCCGAACAGCGGAGATATATGAAAAGTATAATCTATCGGCCTGTATTAATGTGATCGCCTCGGCCCATGAACGGCAATTCGGTACCACTGATGATTACCACCTGTGGCCTGTAGGCGATTTCGGATTGTGGAACGAGTTGCAGGCGAGGGGACATGAGATCATGCCCCACACATATGAGCATGCCAACCTGACCGAATTACCCCTGGAAGAGGCAAAAAGCCTGGTTATGAAATGCCTGGAGGTGTTCAGCCGGGAACTGGTAGGATTTGAAGCAAAGGAATCTGTTTATAATTTTGCCTATAATGCATCCAATCAGCAAATCGAGGACTGGCTTGTCACACAAGTGAAGGCCTTCAGGACAGGCGGACCGGTTTTCAACCGGTTGCCATATCTGGGGATGACCAGGCTGACATGCATCTCCTATGGCCCTGATAACATCGATAAGCACCTGGAGGAATCCATTAATACCTTTCTGGAGGGACCCTCAGGATGGTTCATTTACAACACTCATGGCCTGGATGAGGAGGGATGGGGGCCTGTCAGTTCTGTATACCTCGACGAGTTGCTGGACCGGCTGACACAAACCAGGGGAGTAAAGGTATTGGCGGTTGGAGAGGCATTAAATATGGCAGGATAATTAAAAATCAACAGCATGATTAGCAGGCACAACAACATAACAGCCGTTTTTTTCACCCTCTCTCTTCTACTGGTACTGTTTTCCTGTAAAGAAGATCTGGAAAAAAAATCACCCAACTTTGTTTTTATACTGGTTGATGACCTGGGATGGACCGATCTTGGATGTTACGGCAGCAGCTTTTACGAAACATCTAATATTGACTTACTGGCCTCACAGGGGACCCGCTTTACGAGTGCCTATGCTGCCTGTCCGGTTTGTTCCCCGACGCGTGCCAGCATCCTGACAGGAAAATACCCTGCCAGGATCGGGCTGACGGATTGGATCCCGGGGAGACAGGCTTATGCCGGACCACAGGCATGTGATAAACTTGTCCCTGAAGATTTTGAGCTGGAAATGAAACTGGAAGAGGTCACTATTGCTGAAGCATTGAAAGAGAATGGTTACCGGACTTTCTTCGCCGGTAAATGGCATCTCGGACAGGATTCCATCTACTGGCCGGAATTCCAGGGATTTGATATAAATGCTGGCGGCTGGAGTGCCGGCTGGCCAAGGGGAGGGTATTTCAGTCCGTATGAGAATCCCAGGCTGGCAAGCGGACCCGAAGGCGAACATCTGGCTGACAGGATCACCTCTGAATCAATCAGCTTTCTTGAATCAGCGGGCAGTGATCCCTTTTTCCTGTACCTCTCCTTTTACAGCGTTCATACTCCCCTCCAGGCTAAAAATAAGCTTATAGAAAAATATACAAAAAAGTCCCATGACCTGGGACTTGCCGATATCCCCCAGCTGCTGTCCGATAAGGACTGGATCAGAACGGCTCCACCTGCAGGAAATTACGTAGAAAGGGTAATACAGGGCCACCCTGTTTATGCCGGGATGATAGAAACTCTGGATGAAAATATTGGCAGGCTTATGAAGAAGCTGGAAGAGCTGGGAATAGAGGACAATACGATTATTTTCTTCATGTCGGATAATGGCGGACTGGCAACCGCAGAAGGTTCTCCGACCTCAAATCTTCCATTGAGGGCAGGTAAAGGTTGGTTGTATGAAGGAGGGATAAGGGAAGCAATGATTATTAAATGGCCTGGCAGGACTGAAGCCGGAAGCAGCTGTGATGTCCCGGTGACCAGTACGGATTTCTACCCCACAATACTGGAGATGGGTGGACTGGAGCTTTTACCGGAACAACACATTGACGGAATCAGCCTGCTGCCCTTAATTGATGGGAACCATGTGCCGGAGGAAAGGCCCATTTTCTGGCACTATCCTCATTACAGCAACCAGGGAGGAAAGCCCGGTGCAGCCGTCAGGAAAGGCAGGTATAAACTGATTGAATTTTTTGAGGATCAGCGAACAGAACTATATGACCTGGATATCGATCAGGGCGAAACATATGACCTTGCAGGTGAAATGCCTGAAAAGGCAGAGGAACTTCTCCAGGTCCTGCACTCCTGGCAGGAGAAAACCGGAGCCCGGATGATGCACCCCAACCCTGTCTATGATCCGGATTACAGAAGGAAATGAAAACAATAAAAAGTTAAGGGATATTCAAATTAATAACAAATAAATGAACAGACGAAGATTCGGCAAAATGGCTGCTACCGGTACAGCAATCGCATTGGCGGTACCCCTTGCCGCAATAAGCATTAAGAAAAGTGAGGTTCCTGCCATACGGTTGGGCGGACCCCTTTTTACGGGGTACAATAACCCTGATGAATGGATACAAGCGTTGCATATAACCGGATATACAGCTGCTTATTGTCCGCTTGATCCATCCGCAGGAAGTGATGAGATCAGCTCATACCGGGAGGCAGCCATAAAAAACGGCATTATTATTTCAGAAGTAGGTGCCTGGAGCAACCCTATCAGTCCCGATGAAGGGGAAAGAAAAGCAGCTCTTGAAAAGTGCATA